>QIGD01000041.1 GCA_003229935.1 Methanobacteriota archaeon
GGTATTCTGAGGCGTCTGCGAGAAAAAGAACTCACCAGCAAGATATCTGTTGAGGAGGTCATGTTTGAGCTATCCAAAGTAATGAAAATCAGGGAGAAAAACGGGAAGAAATACTTCGCAAAGATACCTAAGAAGGCGAGAAAAATAATGGATATCTTTCCAGAGGTCTTCTATAAATGAGTGAGAGTAGGTATATGTTAGCTTTATACACAAACAAGTAGCCATTCAAATAATCCACAACCTATGGGCTAAAATGCAGAGTTACGGATATCTAGTTTAAGTGAAGTGTATAGGGAGAATCCTTTACAAAAAAACTTGTATCTTGCATTATATAACAAAAGGATATTCATATAAATATATATAATACATAAGAAATCACATAAGTTTTATAAGTAAGGAGAAGTAACCATAGGATATGTTCAAAGAGGATGGAACAAGAAAAAAGTTTGTTGTACTGGTTATAATTTCAATTGCTCTGGTTGGCGTATTTGCCAGCGGTATTCTTGGTAATATTTTTGGAGGCAATAGTGGTAAAGCTGGAAATGCCTCTTTTAGTAACGTTAATAATATAAATGAACCTCGTTATAATCTCTCTGGTTTTATTTTAGTAAGACACGATGCAGTGAATGAAACAATTTATAACTCTCTGGGATGGCTGAGAATATACACCAATTCAACTGATATTTTTGTTTATTCTATTCATCCTCTGACCAATAAAACTCTGGTTTTCAATATAACTCTTCTTAAAGTTGAAAAGAATGGAACTGCAGTAAATGTGGCTGAAAATGGTGATTCAGTTACAATTGATTACATAGGCATGCTTCCATCAGGCAAGGTTTTTGATACATCATTAAAGCAGGTGGCTGAGAATAAGAGCATACCTAAGGCATATATGTTCAGGGAAAGGCTAAGCTATAAGCCTCTTAGCTTTATATTGGGCTCTAAAATGGTAATAAAAGGTGTTGAAGATGCTGTATATGGTATGAAGGTTAATCAGACCATTGGAGTCACTATTCCTCCTGATAAAGCATATGGATACTACAGTAACAAGCTTTTGGCAATAGTACCAATTGAAGAGAAGATTCCAAGGGAAACTCTATTCAGACGCTATGTTAATGTGCCTGTAAACCAGTTCTATAATGTAGCTAACCCTAAAGTGGGCGATATTTTCATGATTCCAAGTACAAATGTAAATGCCTCAGTTTTAAGTATAAACAACAATACAATGACACTCGAACTTCTACTCAAAGTGGGTGATATTTTCAATATAGGTTTACCCTTCAACTCAACAGTTATTGCCATATATCCGAAAGTTATAGAGATGGAATATAATGCCAAGGTTGGACAGGTGATTCATTTTAGAGGTCGACCTTGGAACAGCACGGTTATTGATGTGAACTGAGGATTTCCTTCAGATATTCTCTCAGTTCATTACCAGATTTGCTCTCAAGAGCAAGTTCTATACTGCTCTTCATCCAGGATGATTTGTTGCCTATATCATAGACTTTGCCACTGAAGTTGAAGCCAATAACTTTCTCTTCAGACTCTATTAACCTCTTAATGGCATCAGTAAGCTGAATCTCTCCGTCCTTGCCTTTCTCTCTCTTTCCAAGAATATCAAAAATTCTGCTGCTGAGAATATATCTTCCAACAATAGCCAGGTTTGATGGAGCTTCTCTGGCTTCTGGTTTCTCAACTAGGTCTTCTATTATGAATGTACCATTTTCAAGTTCCCTGCCTTTTTTCACAATACCATACTTAACAACGTCCTGGGGCTCAATTTCCTGCAGTGCTATAACACTTGCTCTGTACTTTTCGTGGATTTTGAGGATTTTAGACAGGCAGGATGGTCTTGTTATGACATCACCTAAAAGTACTGCAAAGTAGCTGTTGCCTACAAAATCTTTTGCCTGTAGAACAGCATGTCCCAGACCCAGAGCTTCCTTCTGGCGTACATAGTTTATATTTGCAAGTTCGCTTATCCTGCTTATCTCCTTGAGAACATCGGACTTACCTGCTTTTTCAAGATAAACCTCCAGCTCGGGATTTCTGTCAAAATGGTCTTCAATAGCTCTCTTACCTCTTCCTGTGACCATAAGAATATTCTTCAAACTGGAGCCAAGAGCTTCTTCCACAACATACTGTATTGTAGGTTTGTCGAAAACAGGAAGCATCTCCTTGGGTTGAGCCTTTGTTATTGGAAGAAATCTCGTGCCATGCCCTGCTGCAGGTATAACAGCCTTTAGCGATTCCCCCCTGCCTTCGTAAACCTCGAAGATGGCAATAAATTCGAGATTCTCTTTACATGTGTTGAAAACCCTGTGAAAAGTCCCCTTGGGCACAGTGAAAATATCACCTGCTTCAGCTTGGTATTTCTGGTTTCCGAGTAGAATCTCACCTTTACCTGAGATAAAGTGATAAATCTCCTCTGCATTCTCATGGTCATGTCCTGTGGTGGACCTTTCAGGATGCAACACAGTAAGAGATAATACAAGGTCACTCATCTTTATATCATAAACTTCATAGCGTTCATCTTCCTTAACAAGCCTGCCATTTTTTTTAAGCTCCTCTTCCCTCAGCTTCAATGCCTTCATAAAAGTCCTCCTTATGTATAATGTATGTATTCTATTTTGATATAAATTTTATGCAATCACTTCCATATGGGCCTAACTCCTGGCCTTCAATAACAACAAAGTGGCATATTTTTATTCTCTTACCACATCTTTTACAGTTTGCAGAACATTCTCTTTTTACAATATTAAAGCTGAAAGGCTCTCTGGACAGGATGAATATCCTGTTATTTTCCCTTTTTATTATTCCCCTATTCTCTCCTAGAGCCAGAGTCTGAGACACAACCTCATTAAGCTTTGAGACACCCCTTATAATATCCATGGCCTCCCTGACACTAAGCTCATCTTTTGCAAGAGATAGGAGTTGGAGAGCCTGTTCGACTTTCTCCTGAATCACCTTCTCCTTAATCATACTAAAATTTATATTCACATAGATTATAATACTTCCCCATCAAGAATATCAAGAGAGGATTATGATGATCAAACAGGCACCTAAGGGTATGAACTTCAGAAAGTTAGAGGAGAATATACAGACATGGTGGGAAGAGAACAGGATTTATGAAAAGGTCAAGGAGGAGTTTGAGGAAGGGCAGAAATATTATTTTCTTGATGGCCCACCCTATGCCAGCGGTGCAATACACCTGGGTACTGCTTGGAATAAAATAATGAAGGACTCGATTCTTCGCTACCTTTCAATGAACGGATATAATGTTAGAAGGCAGCCTGGTTGGGACTGTCATGGTTTACCAATAGAGGTAAAAGTAGAGAGAGAGCTTGGAATAAAGAATAAAAAGGAGATTGAGGGTGATGTAGAGAGTTTTATAAATGCCTGCAGGGACTGGGCTGTCAAGCATGTCGATATAATGACAGAGCAGTTTAAGAAGCTGGGTGTGTGGATGGACTGGGATAAACCCTATATGACTTTAAATGACGATTATATAGAGTCTGCTTGGTGGACAATAAAACAGGCTCATGAGAAGGGTCTGCTAACAAGAGACCTCAGAGTGGTGAACTGGTGTCCCAGATGTCAGACAGCTCTTGCCGATGCAGAACTGGAGTACTCTGATAGAACAGACCCTAGCATATATGTGAAATTTCCAGTTCTGGGAAAAGAGAATGAATACCTTCTTATCTGGACTACAACACCCTGGACAATTATTGCTAATCTTGCTGTGATGGTGAACCCTGAGTTTGATTATGCAAGGGTTAAAACTCCCAAGGGTGTGTTAATCTTAGCCAGAGAGCTTGTTCCCATGTTAAAGGATAAATTTGGGATTGAATATGAAATTCTCGAAACCTTTAAAGGTAATGAGATTGAAGGGCTGAGATATGAAAATCCTCTGAAGGATTATATAAATATTGATGCACCAGAAAAAGCCTATAGGGTTATTCTTGCTGATTTTGTTGTTCTGGGCGAGGGTACAGGCTGTGTGCACTCTGCTCCTGGGCACGGTCCTGAGGATTTTGAAGTCTGTAAAAGTTATGGAATACTTGCTATATGTCCTGTGGATGAAGAAGGTAAGTTCACCCTTGAGGCAGGGAAATATGCAGGTATGAAGACAAAGGTAGATGATAAGGTTATAATAAGAGACCTTAGTAAAAAGGGTGCCCTTCTCAAGGCTGAGCACATAACCCACCGCTATGGACATTGCTGGCGCTGCAATTCGCCTATAATATATAGAGCTACTGAGCAGTGGTTTATTCGGATTACAAGGCTTAAAGAGAAGATGCTGGAGGAGTTGGAAAAAGTTGACTGGGTACCTGACTGGGCAGGTTCTGCAAGATTTAAAGACTGGATAGAGAATGCAAGGGACTGGACAATATCCAGGCAGCGTTACTGGGGCATACCTCTTCCTGTCTGGGTATGTGAAAAATGTGGTGATATAAGGGTTATAGGTACAAGAGAGGAGCTTGATGAGAATATAAAAGAACTTCACAGACCCTATGTTGACAGAGTTAAGCTGAAGTGTATTTGCGGTGGCGAGATGGAGAGAGTTAAAGATGTTCTAGATGTATGGTTTGACTCTGGCATTGCTGCATGGGCCTCCCTTGGTCACCCCGGTAGAAAGGATGAGTTTGAGAAATGGTATCCTGCAGAATTTATAACAGAAGGGCATGACCAGACAAGAGGCTGGTTCTATTCCCAGCTTGGGTGTGGTCTGCTTGCCTTCAATGAAGTTCCCTATAGGAGAGTTCTTATGCATGGTTTCACTCTGGATGAGAAGGGTGAAAAAATGAGCAAGAGCATTGGCAATGTTGTTGCTCCTGAAGAAGTTGCAGCAAAGCACAGTGTAGATATTCTCAGGTTTTATGTGCTCTGGTCAAATAAACCTTGGGATGACCTGAAGTTCAACTGGGAAGAGGTGAATGTTATATCAAAGATGTTCAATATCCTGTGGAATGCCTTTGTTTTTTCTACATCCTATATGAGTATAGATAGTTTTGACCCTGCAGAGGTTTCTGATAAAGTGGAAGATTACCTCAGGGATGAGGATAGATGGATTCTCTCGAGACTTCATAGCACCATAGCTGAAGTTAAAGATGGTTTTGAAACTCTTCATCTGTATAGGGCGACAAGAGCACTGTATAACTTTATAGTTGAGGACCTTAGCAGGTGGTATATACCTCTTATGAGGCCAAGAAGCTGGGATGAGAAGGAGAGTATGGACAAGATAGCTGCCTACTCTGTGTTATACCGTGTTTTTTACAGTCTGTCAAAAACTATAGCACCTGTAGCACCGCATTTAGCTGAGGAAATATACAGGAGTCTTGATGGGGATAGGGTGAGTGTGCATCTGGAGAAGTTTCCTCTGCCTAAGGAAAAATATATTGATAAAGTTCTTGAGGAGAATATGGAAATTACAAGAAAACTCATAGAAGCTTCCAATTCTGCAAGAGACAGGGCAAAACTAAAGCGTAGATGGCCTGCCAGAAGGCTCATAGTATATCCAGAAGATGAGAAAACTCTTAATGCTATCAATACTTTTGAATCACTTATAAAAGCTCAGGCAAATACTCTTGAACTTGAAGTAAAAAATCCTGAGGAAAGTTTTAGAGAAGCAAGGCTCAAGGCGAAACCCAACTTCTCAACTCTGGGACCAGAGTTCAGGGGTATATCAAATAAAGTGGCTGATTTCATTGAAAAAAGCCCACCTGAGAAACTTAGGGAAATAATTGAGGAAGGTAAAGAGATTGAAATTGATGACGAGAAAATAAGGTTGAATAAGGAGCACATAATCTTTGAAGAGATTCTTCCTGAAAATCTCTTCACTGCGGATTTTGACTCCGGAATTGTTCTTCTTGATGCAGAGAGGATAGAAGAAGTCAAAAGGATAGGCTATGCAAGAGAAATTGTAAGAAGGATACAGGAAATGAGAAAGGAGCTGCAGTTGAATATTGAGGCA
The DNA here is from genome assembly GCA_003229935.1 of Methanobacteriota archaeon. Taxonomy (GTDB): domain Archaea; phylum Hydrothermarchaeota; class Hydrothermarchaeia; order Hydrothermarchaeales; family BMS3B; genus BMS3B. The sequence goes on from QIGD01000041.1 coordinate 5,975, forward strand.
TTCATAGCTACAGAAATTGAGACTGATGGTGAGATTCTCAGATATATAGAAGATAAAGAGGAGTACATAAAAAGAGAAACAAGATCAAAGGCCTTTACTCGGAGTAAATCAGATGAGCAGGGCTATGTGAAGGAGTGGAATATTGCTGGGCACAGTGTAAGGATTTCAATAAAACCGCTGGAAGGAATATAATGGAAAAGAAGAAAAAAACTCATAAGAAAAGTAGAGCTAAACTCTGGGCACTCATAGGTGTAGGTTTTATGGTTCTATCGACCGTAGCCTATGCTGTGATTTCCGATCCCATTACGGGAGGACAGAAGCAGAACAACCATCAGCAGTTTCTTTATTCGAATTATACAATAAAAGAAATTCAGGTTATGGAGAAGAATCTTCAAAATAGCTATGTAAATGGTGATATTAGTCTTGAGGAATACAAGCAGAGGGAGGAAAATCTTCAAAAAGCTATGGAGATTTTAAAGTCCAGATAACAGAAGCTTGGGAAATAGGTGTTTAAAATGAAGATTGTAATATCAGGTAAAGGTGGTGCTGGAAAAACAACAATATCAGGCACTATGGCGAGAATTTTTGCCGATAAGGGTTATAAGGTTATTGCCGTTGACTCAGACCCGAGTATGAACCTTCATACAAGTGTAGGTCTGGATAATCCAGAACCAATAAGCAGTCTCAAAGATTTGATAAACGAGAGAGCTGTTATAGCACCAGGGATGTATAATCTCAGCCCTAAAGTGGACGATATTCCTGAGCATTTTTCTTCGAAGCGTGGTAATCTCAAACTTCTGGTTATGGGAACTATTGAAGAGGGTGGGCAGGGATGTATCTGCCCGGAGACAACATTTCTTAGAGCTCTTCTTAGACATCTTGTCCTTAAGAGAGATGAACTTCTCATATTAGATACTGAGGCTGGGGTGGAGCATCTTGGCAGGAAGGTGGCAGAGAACTTTGATATCATGCTTATAGTTGTTGAGCCAAGCATAAAGTCAGTAGAAACAGCCAGACATATCTATAAACTTTCAAAGGACATAGGTGTGAAGAGAATTTATGCTGTGGCGAATAAGATTTCAGGTGAGAAGCAAAAAGAGTTTTTAAAAGAAAGGCTGGAAATAGAGTTTTTCGAATTCATACCCTTTGATGAAAAAGTTATTCAGGGTGACATGGAAAATGTCCCCCTTATAGATATTGAAAACTCCACAGCGCTTAAAAAGATAATAAGAACAACAGAAAGAATAGAGAAGGTTATAGGCTAATTACATCCATTACCTTTTTCCATTTGTTACCCTCTATCTGCATTACCCATACCCTTTTAAGCTTTGAATTTTTCTGAGATTTCCATTCCTCAGCCCACTTTGAGACATCTTCCCTATTAGGCATTTTGTCAGTCTTCTTTATTGTAACGAAACGTTTAGCTTCAACACCCTGCATTTCACGCCCTCGGATTTTAACATTTCTACCAAGATATTCCAGCCCATTTATATAATACATACCCTTTACCTCCTGAAAAGTCTCCAAGTCTCCGTTTCTGGTATTATAATCTCTGGTTCTGGTTCTATAAAAACCTTTTGGTATATGCGGTCTTGGCACCAGTTGAAATGTCACTGAAATACTCCCACAACTAAAGAGGCTATCCGACAGTTACTCTCAGTAATGGAAAGACTGCTTATTTTAGATAATAAAGGCTAGATTTAGATTATATCTTGTAGTACTCTTGATTACTGGACAGTCTCTAAAATCGTGGGCTTTCTGCCAAAAATATCGTAATAAAACACTGTAGGTCAGGCATTGTATTCACTCGCTGCTTTTAATCAAGTAGAGATATGCATTTCCATTTCTTGATGTTATTCCGAGGTAGTTGCCATTGAAATCAACAGCAGTTGGTTCTTTAACTGGAATTGTGAGTAAGAGCTTACCCTTTCTGGAGAGTATATAAACATGTCCGTCCCATGATGCTACACCCACAAGCCCGTCTTTGGATATAGCAATATCGCTGTTAGAAAAGTTTGTCTTGAATCTCCAGAGGAACTTTCCATCCTCAGAATAAATCGTAGCCATTGAGTTTTGAGATGCAGCTCCTACCATACTGAGATTCTCCTCAAGGGCACAGCCATATAGATAACCTTTTCTGCCCTGAAAACGTTTCCACAGTAGCTTTCCTTTATCTGAAAGAAGATATAGGTTGGAGTCATCTCCGGCCACAGCTATAGCTTTACTTCCAGCCTCAATATCAGCCACACCCCAGGCACTTTCACTTATATTGAATTCCCAGAGCTTTTTTCCAGAAAGAGAAAGAGCGATTACCTTTCCAGAAACCTCGCCTATAATTATATTATCGCCCTGAAAAGCCAGTGCCATGACCTCAGAGTTTATATTCTTCTTCCATATAAGTTTGGGGTTCTCTCCAAGAGAGTATAGGTAAAGAGTGGTAGTGGGGTATACAAAACTTGAACCAAGAAGAAGGTTCTTCTTTTGGAGGAGAGCAACTGCTTCAGCATTTCCTGATGTTTTAAATCTGTGGAGAACTTTTCCATCAATATTCAGGATATAAAAGTTGTTATCAAGAGAAGCCAGAGCCACTATATCATTCCCTATATCAATATCAGAGACAGGCTCTATAGTTGAAAAGTTCCAGAGTAGAGACACTTTAAGCCTTTTCACATGTGCTGTTGCTTTTTTAACTGATGTAACATGAGGTACAGTAGATTCGGATTTATTCTTTTTAATCTGATTGGGAACCTGTACAATATCTATCTTTTTCTTTCCAACCTTATTTACATGAATGGCAGTATAGCCTGATACAATAATTAAAAAGAGAATAATGACATATTTAACTCTGTAATCTTTCATGATAATCTGGGCAAGGAGACCACCCATTTTAATGGGTGGAGGAATTGTCCAACCTCACATATTGTAAAATTTGTATA
>QIGD01000042.1 GCA_003229935.1 Methanobacteriota archaeon
ATGTGGTTAACAAATATATATATATATATTTGTATGATGATAATTAACTATGGTTCGCTCTCATCCCACGACTGAAGTCGTGGGCTTTCCCACTCACACTATCGTAAAACATATTAAATCTCTATATAAAGTCAAAGGAGTTCATAGTTATGGGAAATATGTAATATTGATAAACAAGGTAGGAAAAAGATTTGATATTAATGTTAAGAAAGTGGAGTTGGTAAAATATGGAAAAGGAATACAATTTTAAAATAGGTGAAAAAGGGCAGTTTCTCCCTTCTCTGAAGAGAGAGGGTTTACTTGCCCCAAAGTCTACGAAGGGATAATACACCATCTCATGATTTCCTACTATATTATACCTGAGAAATATTGAAACTACTTTTCTATTTTTGTTATTCAGCGTTCTAATTTTCTCTATTGTATAATCTATTTTAATATATAAAAGAGAAAACAGGAAGAAATAATGATGAAGATAATAAAACTGCGTAATAGAAGAAACCTTTAAATACTAACCTTTTATAAAATATCTGTATAACTATCAGATAAGTATTTAAATCGCCCTATTACATATATATTATTAAACGTTAGATTTAATGAGCGGTAGCTTTCTTAGGGAGCTTGGAATATGAAAGATGAGGACACTATCCCGTTGATTACCAGAGCCACTGAACTGCTGGATGAGATATCATCAACCTTCAGGGTTAACCTGGATAGTCTTAAGAAGGATAAGAGATATTTTGAAGTGCTCTATCTTAACCTTAAACACAATCTTGAGGAGCTTAAGCATCTGAAGGATGAGATGGAACAGCGTGGCTTTGATTCACCATATTTTGCTCTTGGTTTGAACCGCTTTGGAAGTCCATTTGAAAAAGGAAGCTACAGACGTGAGGATGTTGAGGATCAGAGAGATGTGGCAAGGCACAAAATGTTTTTCAGGACAACAGCAGCCTATAAGAAGGGCACTTTCGAACGTACTAAAGGTGCTATAGCTGCCCATAATATTGCTATTGGCCATCTTGAAGAGTTTGTTTCTTTCAAATGCTCCTGCGGTAAGGAGGCCAAGGGCAAGGATGCCACAAGGATAATCGAAGATAGAGGTAGATTTGTATGCACCAAATGCAGGTCACGTGAAATAAGTCTTGTACCCAATGAACAGGGGATTTATCGCCTTGAAATTCTCCCTTATCTCACCTATGGCGGTGAGTTTACAGTGGATATTGCCAATTTCACACCAACTGAAAGAATGGCATACAGAGAACTTGTTGAGATTGCAAGGGAGAAGAAAAAGGGGAAAATAAAGTCAGCCACTGTTACATTCAAAGCCAGCAAGAATAGTAAGTGGGTAACTATGAGGGAGCAGGTTGAAGTTGGAAAGGAAGGCAAACTGGATTATGAAGGCTATCTCAGAGCAAAGTATGGCAGAATTGTAGTCGAGCATGTTCGATATCATCATGAGCGCTCCATTCTTGTCAGTGGACGCTATAACAGACAGGCTTTAGCAATAGCCTATACAAAGATTCTTAAGTACAGCAGAGACGAAATTCTTGATTATCTACTTTCAAAAAGAGTTGATGTCAAGAAGCTCAGAGAGTATGAGGAACTCAAGCGCAAGTTTAATGCTAGGCTTTACAATGCAGAAACCACACCTGCCTATGCCATTGATACAAGGATAATCGAAGAAAGGGAAGAGCTAATGCATGAATTTGATGAGGAGCTAAAGGCAAGGGGTTTAATGGACGAATATGGCAGTCTCATCGATACTCTTGACATTGCAATAAGCTACAGACAGGAAATCAGAAAGAACATGCTTATAAGGATTCCAAAGGCAATCTTTGGCTGGGATATCTTCAAGTTCCTTCTAATAAAACCCTACAGAGAAAGGAGATATGCAAGTATCTTCCCGGGTTTACAGCCCATACCAGAGGAAGACCAGCTTGAACAGGCACTGACTATTCTTGCAGAGGTAGATTTGCTCTATGCAATAAGGAAATTTATTGACTCGAAAGTTGTACCTGTAAAAGATGCACATAAGATTGTTTTCAAGAAGTTCGACATTGAAGACATTTTGCAGGATTATCTAAAAGTCACTTCTAGCAGGGCAGTTGGTGGTATAGCTCTATACCTCTACTCAGACTTTACGCTTGAAGCTGCCAGTAAGGTTGTGGCTGCCGAACCCAAAGACCTGAAAGAGGTGCTTAAAGTTGTAATACGCCTTGGCAGGCGTGATATCATACCAGAAGAAAAATTGGAAGGCATGGACGATATTAAATACATAAAGATATCTGAGAAAGCCAAACAGTTTCTTAAACTGGTGAGGTGATAATTATGAGTGAGATTGTAGTTCTCCGTTCAAGTCAGAAGGATGTTCTTATAGAGGAGATAAATGAAAAGCTGGATGCCAATACAAAAAAGGTTCATCTAAGCATTCGTCCAACAATAAATATTCTTGCCTCCATTCTGACAGCGGCTCCAAATACGGATGTTATAACCTGTCCCCCTAGTTTATATGAAAGGACTCCAAAGAAAATCAAGAGCGCTCTAGAAAAGATAAATATAAGATTTGAGCCTCTTCTATTGACTCCAGGAAGGCCACGTTCTCATCCGAACTGGAAAATTCAGAAGGTTTATGAGCTTGAAGACCAGGGTTACTCAGCAAAGGAAATCAGTGAAAAACTTGATATACCCCTGACCACTGTTTACTATTACCTCAAAAAGGATGAAGATAGTAAATAGAAATTTTTTAAAACGATAGGAATGTGTAGCAAAGAATGTATGCCGCCGTAGCTCAGTAGGTAGAGCGCCTGGCTGTTAACCAGGTCGTCGTCAGTTCGAGTCTGTCCGGCGGCGTTCAATCCTTCATAAATATTTAACACGGTAGCTTTATATATGTAGAAACTAAATTTTGGCTGGATAGTCATATAATAAAATAATATAACTTATGAAAATCGGAGGAATTGCTGTGGCTAAAAGTGATGCCGAAGCTGAAGAAGAGTTCAAATATCTTGTAAGAATCGCAGGCACTGACATTAATGGTAAAAAGAAGGCTCCTGTTGGCCTTGCCTTAATTAAGGGTATAGGTATTAGAACAGGGGAAATCTGTTGTAGACTTGCAAAGGTAAACATTGAAAAGAGACTTGGAAATCTTACTGAAAAGGAAATTGAGAAGCTTAACAAGGTTGTGACAGAGTTTCAGAAACAGAAAAACCTTCCTACATGGCTCTTTAATAGACGCAAAGATTATGATACAGGTGAGGATATTCACATTATAGAGTCTGACCTTATGATGTCTCTAAGAGATGATTTTAATAGACTCAGGAAGATAAGGAGCTACCGTGGTATACGGCATGAACTTGGTCTGCCAGTGAGAGGTCAACGCACAAGGACAAGTTTCAGACGTGGTAAGAGTGTAGGTGTAAGAAGAAGGAAAGCGGGAGTAAGCAGGTGATTATATGGGTGACCCGAAGAGAATAAAACGAAAGTACGAAACACCTTCCCATCCATGGCAGGCCGAAAGAATCCAGGAAGAGAAGAAGCTTCAGTCTGAATATGGACTTAGAACTAAACAGGAGATATGGAAGGCTCAAGCTATGCTTAGAGGCTTCAGGAGGCATGCCAGAGAACTTCTTGTTCAGGAGTCAGAGCATTCAAAGAGGCAGGAGAGGCAGTTGTTAGACAAACTTGTTAGGATGAACATTCTAAAAGAAGGTTCAACTCTCGATGATATTCTCTCCCTAAATGTTAGAGATGTGCTGGACAGAAGACTTCAAATTCTTGTTTACAAGAAGGGTTTATCCAATACTGTAAAACAGGCAAGGCAGTTTATTGTTCACGGACATATAACCGTAGATGGAAGGAAGGTAAATTCACCCAGCTACATGGTGACTGGAAGCGAAGAGGAGAATATAGAGGGCGTTGAGGGCTCTGTGGCTGTTAAGGTACAAGCAAAAGAAGATGATAAAAATGCAGAGGAGGCTGCCTGATGGCAAAGAAAGAAGAACGCTGGGGAGTAGCCCATATATACTCTTCATTCAATAACACAATTATCCATATTACTGACTTGACAGGTGCTGAGACAGTATCAAGGTGGTCAGGCGGAAGAATAGTCAAGGCAAATAGAGATGAGTCTTCACCATATGCTGCCATGCAGGCAGCTATGAAGGTTGCTGAGGAAGCCATCGAAAAAGGTATTGTCGGAGTGCACATAAAAGTCAGAGCCCCTGGTGGTGGAAGGTCTATGAACCCTGGCCCTGGGGCACAGCCTGCCATAAGAGCTCTTGCCAGAGCAGGGCTAAGGATTGGCAGAATAGAGGATGTCACACCACTACCACATGATGGTACAAAGCGTCCAGGCGGGAAGAGGGGAAGGAGAGTATAATGGAAATTTCTGTACTTTCAGATAAGGATAACACATTGAAAATCCTGCTGGAAAATGCAAAGCCCAGTGATGCCAATGCTCTGAGACGTATTATCCTTGGAGAGGTACCTGTTCTGGCAGTGGATGATGTTATTATTCACAAAAACTCCTCTCCTCTGTTTGACGAGGCTCTTGCTCATAGAATAGGGTTGATGCCTATCAGAATTGATGCCATAGACCTTGACAGGCTTAACTTCAGAGAAGAATGTTCCTGCAAAGGCGAGGGCTGTGCCGAGTGTACAATCAATTTCTCTCTTGATATTGAAGGGCCCACTACTGCATATTCCCATGACTTTAAGTCTGAAGACCCGGAGATAACGCCAGTAGAAGGAATTCCAATAGTAAAACTGGGAAAAAATCAGAAAGTTGTGCTGGATAGTGAAGCAGTGCTTGGGAGGGGCAGGGAGCATGCCAAATGGCAGCCTGCTGTTGTGGGCTATAAGTATTATCCTGTGATTACAATAGATGAAAACTGCACTGGGTGCGAGGAATGTGTTAAATCCTGCCCGAGAGGTATTCTTACCTTTGAAGAAGGTAAAGTTCATGTGAATAATATTGAGAACTGCTCAATTTGCAAAGCCTGTGCTGATGTATGTGAGGATGGCGTTATTGTTGTTAAAGGCGACCCAACGAAATTTATATTTACACTTGAAGGTCTTGGTTCTGTTGAGCCAATGGAAATATTTAAAACAGCATGTGATGTGATTGTTGAGAAGATAGATAAGCTTTATGAACTGATCAAACCTTGAGCGGGGGTGGCCGAGTCTGGCCAAAGGCGCAGGATTGAGGGTCCTGTTCCTAAGTGGATGCGAGGGTTCAAATCCCTTCCCCCGCATAAATATTATAGATAGTAAGCAGAAGTTTATTATTATATTTGGCTATCTATAATCGTTAAGTTTATATTGTCTGCTATCCAAGTTTTAATAGTAAGAATATAAATATATTATATGGTGATTTCACCTGTGCTTTTATTGTTTAGTAGGGTTATAATGTATGGCTAAAGCACGTGGGCTTGTCTCGTTAGAGGCAGGGGTAATAGGTTGATTAGGAGGCATTGAAAGATGCAGAAGTTATTGGTAGAATTTCAGAATATATCAGGTAATGTTCCTCAAGTTCTCTGCTCCGTAACTGGGGCATTAAACAGAGAGGAAACTCTCAGTGTGTTAGTATTTACCAATAACAGCTCCGAAGAAGGCCTACACTCTGGTAAGAGTGGACAGGACTTGAGAGTCCCTGTCATAAATATGCAAAACCAACTGATTGATAGTGCTAAGAACAGTGAGCTAGTTGCAATACCTGCTGGTTTGGATTGGATTAAAAATTATTATTTTTATACAAATTTTAAAAAGTGTGAGGTAGGGCAATTCCTCCCACCCTGAAGAAGGTGGGTATCCTTACCCAGATTAAATGAAATCAAAAAATATTAAAGGGTATATAGATGCTGGATAAAGTGACTCTGAAAAAATATAAGGGACTGGAAGAAAACAACAATATGAAAGAACTTCTATTTGATATTCTTTCACATGACTTGCTTAACCCTGCGGGCATAGCAATGAATTTTGTAGAGCTTCTTAATGAAAAGGAGCTTGATGTTGAATCCAGAGAATTTACCAGAATAATAGGTAGGAATATAAACAAAATAATTGAGCTCATTAATGATATAAAGACATTTTCGAAATGTTTGAGTATTGAAAGCCTTGATACAAAAGAGATAAATCTCAAAAAAGTATGGGAGAATGTAATTGATGAGCAAGAACCCATAAGTAGAAAGAAAAAAATAAAAGTTAAACTTGAAAGCGAAAAATGTATAATAACTGGAAGTATGATAATTAAAGAGGTTTTTGTAAACCTCCTATCAAATGCCATGAAATATTCTGGGTCTGATACAAATATTGACGTAATTATTAAAGAAAACCATAGAAACTGTTACATAGAAGTGAGAGATGAAGGCCTGGGAATAGAAGATAAATATAAAGAATCCATATTTGAGAGGTTTACCAGAGGAGATAAACAGGGTGTAAGGGGAAGTGGCTTGGGCTTGGCTATTGTAAAGTCTATTGTTGAGATGCACCATGGTAAAGTATGGGTTGAAGACAACATACCTAGGGGGAGTATTTTTAAGGTTATCCTGTAAGAGTCAATACCACCCATAAAAAAGGTGGTCTGCCTCGTGAGAGATAGGGGTAACAGGTTGATTAGGAGGCATTGAAGAATGCAGAAGTTAGTGGTAGAGTTAAAGAACACATCAGGTGCTCCTCTTCAAGTTCTCTGCTCTGTAAGTGAGGCATCCCGCACAGTACTGGCCAATAACATCTCCGAAGAAGACCAACGCTCTGGCAAGAGTGGACAGATGTTAAGCGTTCCTGTCGTAAATATGCATAAGAAACCAATACCTGATAGTAGTGTTAGGAACAGTGATCTGGTTGAAATACCTGCTGGTTTGGATTTGATAAAAAATTATTATTTTTATACTAATTTAAAAAGGTGTGAGGTAGGGCAATTCCTCCACCCATTGCAATGGGTGGTATTATTGCCTAGATTATTATGAACATGCTAAAGAGTCTAAGAGCGGCTCTTGGATTTCTTAGCATAATTCCAGTGGGAATGGATAGAGTCGAAGACGTAGCCAGAGCTTCCTGGACTTTTCCTGTTGTGGGTGCCATTATAGGTGTTTTAGCTTCTCTTATTGCTTTCATATTTGCCTATTTTTTTTCATGGGATATAGTTGCGCTTGCAGCCTTAGCCTCACTGTACATATTCTCAGGTTTTCACCATCTTGATGGGCTGCTTGACTGGGCAGATGCTCTTTTTGTAAGAGGTAGCATAGAGAAGAAGCTCGGGGCAATGCATGACCTTAATCATGGTGTTTCTGCCTTTGGCACCGGATTTTTTGTTCTTCTTGCTGGATTTCTGAGTATAAAGCATAGTTCTGGATTACTTATTCAGCTTGTTGTTGCAGAAAGTACAGCCAAGTTTTCCATGGTATTGGCATGCTATATTTCAAAAGGAACCAGCCATAGAGGTACGGGAACTATTTTTTTCAGCAACATTAAAGGGAATCGGCCTCTTCTATTTAAAACATTCTTGGTCTACCTGCCCTTTCTTGCATTAGCTTTATTCAGAGCACCCTATGTTCTCCTCGATGCTGCCATTATAACATTTCTTATTGTGAGAAATGCAGAGAAGAGCTTTGGAGGTATATCCGGCGATATTCTTGGTGCTGTAAATGAAATAGTTAGAACTGCTACTCTGATGGTGCTTTTATGAGTTTTTCAGCTCTTATTATGGCAGGGGGTAAAGCAACAAGGTTGAATATTGGAGTTGAGAAGCCCCTTCTTAAATTCAGGGGGAAAGCCATAATAGACTATATAATCGAAGCTGTGAGTATCAAAGAGATAAGAAGCATTACTGTGACCGTTACACAATATACACCTGAAACAAAAGCATATCTCGAAGCAGAAGGTATAAATATTATTAATACTCCTGCGATGGGTTATGTTGAAGATTTAATATATGCTCTGAGGAAGCTTAAGCCTGAGAAAGTCTTAATTATAACAGGTGATTTGCCTCTGATAAGAAAGAAAGATATCAGATATGTGCTTAAGGAATATCTCTTCCTGGGCTGTCCATCTCTGGCTGTTATGTGCGGAAAAGAAATTCATGAAAAACTTGGCATGAGGGCTGATATAGAGTTTGATGCTGGTATACCAGTGGGTATAAATGTAATTGACAGCAGGAAGCTTGACGGTGATGAATGCTATCTTGCAGTAACAAATCCTAGATTTGCTGTAAATGTTAATTATATTGGAGATTTAAAAACTGCAGATAAGGTTTTAGAGGAGGATGAAAATGCCAGTGAGTAACGAACTTCTTGATATTATTGCCTGTCCCATGTGCAAAGGAGATATCGAGTACAGGGGTGAAGAGGATTTCTACTACTGTGAAAAAGATGATATAAGATATTATGGCAGGGAATTTAAGGGTAAAGTCTGCCTTAAGTGCAACGGAAACTTAAAGAAAATAGAGGGTGAAGTACTTATCTGCAAAGCCTGTAGCAGATGGTATCCTATAATAGATGATATTCCTCACATGCTTCCGGATGAACTCAGAGAAGACCTGGGTTGATAAGTTTTGGATAATATGGGTCTGTAGGCTAGCGGATAGACTACCGGGCTTCGGACCCGGAGACCGGGGTTCGATTCCCCGCAGGCCCGTCATCATTTACGATATTTTAGGCAGAAAGCCCACGACTAAAGTCGTGGGATAAATGCCTATATCCATGTTTATATGTCTTTATTTATGTTAAATAGAATAATTATACTTGTAAATTAAAAGGACTAATACTTTCAACCTAAAACCAACAGAGGAACAGGAGTCAAGGCTATTTAAGTTAGCTGACAACTGTTCCAGAATGTATAATG
>QIGD01000043.1 GCA_003229935.1 Methanobacteriota archaeon
TCTGCGGGAGTCATTAACAGGGTGGTGACACACCCTTCGCTAAGTAATGTAGCGTAGAACCACACGACTTTAGTCGTGGGAGTATGTCAGTTCTGCAAGAACGTCAGGAGTAATGAAAATTTTCCTTCCAGCAAGAAATTGAATTAATATATTAAAATGAATTGGCTTATAGTCCTTTATTCGTTTTGCCTCTCCAATCATCCTACTATCATATAGACCTATAAGAAGAAGTAGGAAAGGCCCTGAATCAAGAATAACAGGAGTTGACCTATTCCGATACTTCGGCAACATCAGTTATTTCCCCAGTCTCATCATCAACATAAACTTCATAAACATGAGGTTCCTCATCAAATACATTGGCAACCTCACATTTAACATGCCATTCCCCATCATCATCCAATTCCACACTAACAATATCAAATATAAATTTGGCTCTTTTAATATCGTCAAAGTATTTTCTGACTATTTTGAGATATAGGTATAATTATAATTAATTAACTTCTAATCATTTTGAGGTATATATTATTGACAGGGGTACATATCTCTACCATTTTACTACTTTTATGCCCCAAAAAATTCTGGGATATACCCTCAATACAACCCTCCAGCAAATATATTGCGAAGTTTGGCATTAAAAAATAAGTTTAATTTTTTTCTTTATTTCATATTTCTAAAAGTATGTTTTCCGCACAGGCCGGTTATCTTAAGTCCCCTTTTATTTATGTGTGAAACATGCTTTTTTCTGCCAATCAGGATTACTTCATGATATTTTTAGAGATACCCTCCGAGAGTGCTGCCCAGAGCTCCAGCACCGAATATCATGATTTTCATATAAGAAAAATGAGCAAAGTAATATTTAAATACTCTTGCCCAGAAACTAACTGTATAGTTTGTGAGGTATTAGGATGAAGGTTATGGTAAGTGATCAGATACATGGGGCTGGTATAGAGCTTTTGAAAAAGGAAGCTGAAGTTGAGGTTGCCATCGGACTAGATAAGGAGGAATTAATAGACAGGATTAAAGATAAGGATGCTCTTGTAGTTAGAAGTGCCACTAAGGTTACAAGAGATGTTCTGGAAGCAGCCGAAAAACTCAAAGTAATAGGAAGGGCGGGCGTGGGTGTTGATAATATTGATGTGAAATATGCAACCGAAAAGGGAGTAATTATTGTCAATGCTCCAACAGCCTCCTCCATAACTGTAGCTGAACTTACCATGGGGTTTATGATATCTATGGCAAGAAATATTCCTCAGGGCAATGCCTCGATAAAGGCAGAAAAATGGGAGAAAAAGAAGTTTCTGGGTATAGAGCTTCGTGGAAAAACTCTTGGTATTATAGGTATGGGCAGAATAGGTTCGCAGGTTGCTAAGAAGGCAAAGGCTTTTGAGATGAATTGCATTGCCTATGACCCATATATCTCAAAGAGTATTGCCCGGGAAATCGGTGTTGAAATAGCTGAGAGTATTGACGAAATTTATAAGAACAGTAATTTTATCACACTTCATGTGCCTATGACTGAACACACGAAGCATTTGATTAATAAGGATGCCTTTGATAAGATGAGAGAGGGTGTTTATTTGATAAATGCAGCGAGAGGTGGAATTATTGATGAAAAAGCACTTTATGAAGCTTTAAAATCTGGAAAAGTTGCTGGAGCTGCTCTTGATGTATTTGAAAAGGAGCCGCCTTTTGGAAATTCTCTTCTCGAGATTGATAATTTCATAGGTACACCACATCTAGGAGCAAGTACAGAAGAGGCTCAGCGCTTTGCTTCGACAATTGCCTGTGAAGAAGTTCTCAAAGTTCTCAGAGGCGAGCCGCCCTTGAATGTTGTAAATATGCCCAGGTTATCTCCTGATGCGCTTAACAGGTTGAAGTACAACATTAATCTGGCTGAAACTCTCGGCACTTTTGCTATTCAGATGGTTGAGGGCAGGATAAAGGATGTCGAGGTGGTTTACTGCGGTACTCTTGCAGAGGAGAAGCATAAAGATATTTTAACAAATGCAATTCTCAAAGGACTTCTCAATGAGATACTCAGTGAGAGTGTAAATCTTCTTAATGCACCTGTTGTGGCAAAGAACAGGGATATAAGGATTACAGAGGGAAAGAGAGAGGATGCAGGAAAATATGACAATATGATTGTGCTCAGGGTGAAAACTGATTTGGAAGAAACTGTTTTAGAAGGCTCAAGCTACGGGATTGAAACAAAGATAGTGAGTGTGAATGGCTACTCAGTTGAATTGGTACCAAAAGGAAGAATGCTTGTTGTACACCACGAGGATAAGCCTGGTATGATAGGCAGAGTTTCAACTTTACTCGGTGAGCAGGGCATAAATATTGGAGCGATGCAGGTCGGCAGGAAGGAGAAGAGCGAGACCCAACTTATGATAATATTTGTTGATCATAAGGTGAATAAGGAAGTTCTTGAGAAAATCTCAGGAATTGAAGGAGTGAAAAAGGTTTTTTCACTGAATATGGGGGATGGAAATGAAAGTTACTGACATAATGACAAAGGGAGTATATACTGTGGAAGAAGGCACAAGTCTTGCGGAAGTGCTTAAAATTATGGCCAGACATAAGATATCTGGTCTTGGGGTTGTGGATGAATTTGGTGATATTCAGGGTGTTGTGAGCGACTCTGATATTATAGATGCATTTACTACAGGGAAGGATATCAAAAATCTCAGTGTCAGGGATATAATGATGCCCTTCTCCATAGTTACATATCCTGATGAGGAGATTTCAGAGGCTATAAGGAAAATGGCAGAAAATATGATACATCGTATATTTGTTGTAAAGGAAAAAAAGGCTGAGCCGAGAACTTTGAGCAAGGATATTGTTCTCTACCCAGTTGGAATAATTTCTTCTTCCGATATTGTTAGAGCAGTAGGAGAGGGTATAATTGAGTAAGGTTAGAGGTTATATGTCTTCTGTAGTTATAACTGTTGATGAAGATGCTACTGTGAAACAGGCCTGCCAGATGATGAATGAAGAGGGCGTATCAGGGCTTTTTGTCACTTCAGAGAGCAGCGAAACAGGGGTTTTTACTGATACCGACCTCCTCCTGCTTCTTAGCAGAGGTAAACCTACTGATACAAAGCTTAAGGAGGTTATGAGCAGAGACATATTTTATGTTTCTCCAGAAGCCAGCATTAAAGAGGCAGCTGAGTTTATAAAGGCAAATGGAGTGAGCAGGCTCTTTGTCTCTAATAATAATTCATCTGGCGAAAAGCCTGAGGGAATAATAAGTGTAACAGATATAATCAGAGCACTCAGGGACAGGCTAAACTTTAAGTAGTGCACAGTAAAATTTAGTATGAGGTAGGCTTATGGCAGACAAGGTAGCAGGAAGGGATTTAATAGGTAGGAATGTGGTTAGTGACAGGGGTACAATTATAGGAAGGCTGTCTGATATTTCAGTAGAGACTACTGGGGGCAAAGTTACAATGCTCATAGTAAAACCTGGGAAGGAGATTGACGTAAAGCGCTTTAGACTCAGTGATAATGGCGAACTTCTTATACCTTTCAAAGCTGTAAAGGCTGTTAAGGATGTGCTCATAGTGAATGAAAATGGGATTCCATTTTCCTGAGTATAGTGCAGTTATGAAATTATAGAGGTATGAGTTCTGTTTCCAGCCTATTGCTGGTAGGGTACTCTTCAACAATATAATATTTTAGATTGGGGTTTCTATATATCTTTGAAAGTGCCTCAACTATTTCGCGGGTAGTCTCAATTCTACCCTTTTCCTCATCAAATGTTATAAGATTCTCTGGGATATCAAATTTTTCTCTGAGATAGGAAATTAGCTCAATATAGCTGCCTTTCATACTGATAATTACACCCTTGAGAAGCAGTCCATCCTCTATAACTTCCTCATAATCTTTTACATTTTGTAGGGCTGTACGCAGAAGCCTATTCTTCAGCTGTACTGAATCTTTAAATTCTGACGTGCAGAAATGCACCCTCAGAGAGTTTTCCTCGGCAAAATTCAGAACTTCTAGGGCAGCTTCTTCACTCCCTTCAGCAGCATAACTCTCCTCACCATTAAGATTGTATCCCTCAGACAGCAGTTTCTCTGCGTTTGTATGAGAGAACTCCAGTTCGTTGAGATTTAAAAAACCTCCAAGGCTGTTTATTCTTAGAGCTATCTCCTTAATTTTTTCAGCTTTTCCTGGTACAGCTGGAATCTCCACACCGAAACTACTGTAAACTTTTGAAGCAGCTTCTATTGTATTCCATATTGAATTTATGTTTTTATCTGTTATATGAAACCTTATCTCATCCACTCCTGCCATATACAACTTTTTGATTATCTGTTCATTTACTGGCTGGGCTGTATAGAGATGAAGATGAAAATCTGTGCCAAATTCTTTCTTCAGAGCTTCTGTGTATTCAAGTGTTTTTGACAGACTGAGCAGGGGGTCACCTCCTGTAATTCCTGCACCGCCAGCATGCATGGCCTCTGCTTCTTGGAGAACTTCTCTGAAGTTTGTAACTGCTCTCTCATTTGCCCAGATAAGATTTCTGTCCCGCCTCTCCTCAGAGAGTGGGCAGTAGATGCACTCCATATTGCATATACCAGAAATAAATAGAACAAGTTTCTCTCCCTTCATGCACTGTCTGCATCCTTTACTCAGTTCGCCTGTGAAGAGGTTGTTATTTGTCTTCCTCATATTCAGGATTTGATCATGTAACCTCTGCAGAGTTAGAAGCAAAAAAGTATTAATGAGCAGTGAAAAATAATAGTGATGAAGGCTGAAAAGGAGTTAGAGTATCTTGAAAGCATACTTGAAGATGATTTCTTTGCAAAACTGGATGTGGTAACAAATTTAAATTATGTTGTTTATCTGTTAGTTAAAGAAATACTCGTGCCCAGATTAATGACACGGGACGAGTTTGAGACTGTAACACATAGGGAAGATAAGGTTCATATTCTTGATAATGTTAAGGCGGTTGTTGAGCAGACCATGGTATGGGATTATCTTGTGGAAGTTATTGAAAAAGTTAAGGTGCTTCATCTGAAGGCGTTGAAATCAGAAGAGGATATAAATTATAGGGAAGTTGAGGAAACTCTTGCCAGTGTAAGAAAGCTGGTGCAGGAGGCTGATAGAATTGCTGACATGGGTTGAAAAACACAGACCGAAAAGGCTTGAGGAGATTGCAGGCAATCCTAGTGCTATTAAAACTATTATGTCTTGGTTGGATAAATGGGAAGGAGGTAAGCCAGAGAAGAGAGCAATTCTTTTATATGGGCCTGCAGGCGTTGGAAAAACCTCCTGTGCCTATGCCATAGCAAGAAAGTTGAACTCGGATATAATAGAGCTGAATGCCAGTGACTTCAGAACAAAAGATGTGATAAACAGAGTTGTGGGAAATGCCACAAAGTCAGGGCTACTCTATAAGGAAAAGAAGGGTAAGGTTATAGTTCTAGATGAGGTGGATGGAATCCACGGCAGAGCTGAGTATGGAGGTCTGGCTGCTCTGATTAAGCTCATAAGGGTCAGCCCCTACCCTATAGTGCTCATAGCCAATGACCCCTGGAAGATATCGGCAGAGTTCAGAAAACTTACTTTAATGGTTGAATTCAGAAGAATTACAGATAGAACCATTGTGCATATTCTCAAGGAGATAGCAAAAAAAGAGGGGATTAAGACTGATGAAAAGGCTTTAAAAATTATCGCAGCAAACTCTGGTGGAGATATGAGAGCTTCTATAAATGACATGCAGGCTGTGGCTCAGGGAAAGAGCAAGATTGGGGTTGAGGATGTATCCTACCTCAGGATGCGTGACAGTCAGGTGAAGATTTTTGATGTTCTAGCAAGAATTCTGAAAACCGAGAGTATTGACAGGGCAAGAGAGGCACTGAGAGATAGTGAGGAGGACCCAGACACAGTGTTGAAGTGGCTTGTGGAAAATGTTCCCATGGAGTATAAAAATAGCGAAGACCTTTCAAGGGCTATGAACTTTCTTTCAAGGGCTGATGTTTTCATGGGAAGGATAAGAAGACGACAGGACTGGGCTTTAGTCAAGTATGCTATGGATTTAATGAGTGCCGGAGTGGCGAAGGCCAAGGAATCCAGGTACACAGGTTTTACAAGATATAGCTACCCTAAAGTCTTTGTTATGCTGGCAAAAACAAAAAAGTCAAGACAGAAAACTAAGGAGATGGCTGTCAGACTACAGGGAAGAGATGGCTATTCCAATAAGATTCATGCCTCACTGAAGGTTATCAGAGAGGAGTTTATTCCTCTTGCTGAAAAAATTATGGAGAATACCAAGATGGCTGCAAGGCTGGCATCTGAGTTGGAGTTTGACCTGAAGGATATTGAGCTGTTTGTTAAGAGTAAAGACAGGGCAAAGGAAATCTATCAGCTTTCCCTGAGGATAACCCATGATAGACTGAGAAAGCAGATGAAAGGTGACAAGTCAAAGCAGATTTCGCTTTTTGAATTCGAGTAGGAGATGCAATAATCTGACCTACCTCTTTGTAAGCATCTCTGCAACCTTCTCAATAATATGTTTCTTGCCAGAACAATAATTTTGTGACAGACACATTCAGCTTCTCTGAAACTTTTGTTGCTCTGTCTTCATCTTCTCAACCTCAACAACATTGTGTCTCTCCTGACTCAGAAGCCGCAATCTGCTCCCCTATCTTGGAGGCACCAACTACAATCATGTACATAAAGGACTACCTTTTCGTTACTCTTCTCTTTGCTCTGCCTGCAAAATGCTCAACGATTCTTCCGTAGGCTGGTCTTGTTATAAAAACACCCACAGTAACCCCCACAATTGTGGTCAGTGCAAAACCTCTGAGAGCACTCAGACCTATTACAAAAAGTGGTAACATTGCTGCTATAGTGGCAAACCATGATGAATATATAATGAAGAAGGCACTCTTTATTCTCTGTTTTATACTTCTTTTTTTCTCCATTAGCACTTCATCAGTTATAACAATCTGGTCATCGACGCCTGTACCAACAGCAGCAATTATTCCAGCTATTGAAGGTAAATCAAGCTGCCATCTTATAAGTGCAGCAAACCCGAGGATAATTATTACCTCGCTTATACCTGTTATCATAATAGGTATAATAATTTCAGGAACTCTATATCTTATAAAGATAATAAGAGCTACTGTGAGAATAGCAAGAAAACCTGCAATTGCCGCATTTTTTCCAAAAGTGTGGCCAAGTTCAGGCGGTACACTGGATACTGATAAAACAGTCAACTTTATTGGCAGAGCACCAGACCTAAGAATAATCTCAACATTTTTTGCCTTAGTTTCATCTTTTGATGTTGGACCTGTTGTGAGCACAAGGTCTCTAACTGTCTTTCCCCGAATAAGTTCCTGTCTTAAGGATGCACCAATAGGAGCGCTGTTTACAAGCTTATTATCAAGATACATATACACCTTGGAAAAATTTGTTTCTACGCTAGCCGTTCTGAAACGTTCTGCAGCTGTCTGGCTTATTGTGAAGGGAACCTCCCACGAGCCTGCACGTAGTGTATATGGAGATATCCTAGTAAGTTCATTACCTGTGAAGGCTGTAACATTACCTATTTTGACAACAAGTTTTCCCTGCTTCTCAATAATCTTTCTGGCATTTTCAGGGTTAGTACCAGCAAAATCCATAAGAAGATAGCGGTTTCCCCAAGGAGTTATAGTAACGTCTTTGACACCTATACCATTAATCCTCTTGGTTATTATCTGCACCAGCATCTGCATAGTTACTTTTGTACCATCAGGTAGAATGTAGGGCATAGGATACTCTGTCTGAACTTTGAGCTCGCTTCCTCCACTTATCTCCCAGCCCATAGCCAGATGCTTTACACCAATTAGAGAGAGAGAAAGCGCTACAAATAATATAAGAATTATAACTTTTTTGTCTCTCAGAATTTCGCTGTTGCTCATCTATGCACACGCTCCAGATACCATTTCAGAATAGCAACATTCTGTATCCATGTATTTAACATATCTGCAATCATCCCAATCATAATAACTGCTGCAACATCGTCGAGAATCTTTGAAGATGATATAATGTACAGGACAAACATGGCAGAGAAGGTAGTTATACTCATTGTTAAGCCTGTTTTCATAGATTTTTTAATTCTTTCATGTAATGGCTCTTTTTTCTTAACTAGAACTCTTGTTGTGAGAAGGATATCAGTATCAACCGAATAACCTATGAGTAGAAGGAGGGCAACAAGAGAGCCCTTGGATAACTCTATTCCTAAAAGCCCCATTACAGCCAGAGTAACCACAATGTCAGAGAAAGCAGACAGGACCACTGCAAAGCTTGGTACTGCTGTTTTGAATCTGAAAAATACGGTTAGAGCCATTAAGATAAAAGCAAATAGCACCAAGAGAAGGTTGTATGGTATTGTAAGCTATCCCTTTCTTACTTATCCCTTTTTCGCCAAGAACATTCTCAATTAACGTTATATCACTGTTATTTAACGGACTATCTACGAATACTTCAATTTCTTTATTACCCAGAGCACTCGTTACAACACGTGCTTTAACATTATAGTTGATGGCACTGGACATTTCACTCTGAAGTCCAGCGGGGTATTCTCCTGTAAAGGAAGCTGTTAATAGAGTTCCACCTTTGAAGCTAATGCTCATGGGCATTGTACCAGAGGAATAGCTCACTACAACGATTGTAAGACTTGCTACAAGCATAAGAATAGTAATAATCATTAGTTTCTTTGTGTCCAGAGCAATGAACTTATCTAGCACGCTTGAATGAGTCATTGAAGACCTCCTATCTTATTAGAATAGTTATGTCTATATAAAAACATTCCCTTCAGCCCGCTAAAAAAATTAAGGGAGTGAAAGCTTCATAAATCGTCACCAGCGTAAACTGAAGGAACTCCTTTACCTGTTCTTCTGGCAGCATACCCTCTTTCAGTACGTAAAATGCCATAGATCTCATGGGGAAGTGCGTTCCTATAATCATAACCCCAACCATATTCTACTTCAGAATATCTTACTAATTTCATTTATTATTGATATATCTATTATATTTTTCAGTATATTAGAATGTATTTTAGTATATAGAGATATCATTTTCCACTCTCTCTATCAATCTGTTAATACTGACATTTTGCTCTTTACAGAACTGTATAAGTATTGAAGATATATACAATATAAAACATATTTTATAATACATCTTATCAGTGTAATATACATGGACATTATTCTGTTTAAACACTCTTTTAGCGACTTTAAACAACATTTCTATTCCGCTTCTGATTTTTGC
>QIGD01000044.1 GCA_003229935.1 Methanobacteriota archaeon
GTTTCCTCTCTGTTTAATGCCCCGCTTACAGAGCAGGGAACTTGAGGAGCATTCCCTGATGTGTTCTTGAACTCTACCAATAACTTCTGCAGTTTTCAATACCTCCTAATCAACCTGTTACCCTTGTCTCTCACGAGACAAGCCCACGACTTCAGTCGTGGGTGATTGACGAATAATATTATTACTCTTCTTTTTTCTGTTAAATATCTTCTACAATCTTTATAATTATAAATTTCATGATTAATATCTAAAAACAGGCTTGGGTAACTTACCATAATAGTTGCTTTGAGTTAACCAAATAGTTAACATATGTTAACCCATTGGCAAAGTATATATGCTCCAATTTTAAGTTCTAAGTAGTGATGTTTATGTTAAAACGTGTTGTACTTTTCCTTGTTTAACATTAGGTTCTACCTATGGTCTCGTTCAAAATTGGAATAACAGTTATACTGGTGATAACTCCACATACTTATCTGTTCCGGTAAATACCTCTGTTAATTTCAGCCTTTATCTCAATCAGCGTTCGAATGTCACATGGTTTTTAAACACTACTAATGTATCCCGCGATAGCAATGTAAATTCAAGCAGTTTTATCTATAATTTCACAGGTGCTGCCACTTATAAAATAGATGCCAATTCCATATATCTGAATGTATCAGAAAACGTACCGTGGCTGGTTGATGTTTATCAACCTCTCAATATAGTATCATATTTCAACAATGTTACTGACTCAAATTCTGTATATTTCAATTTAAGCTTGGGTAAGAGTGTTTATTTCAATGTAAACAGAAGCGGGACAGTTGTTAATGAATCCTGGATTGTGAATGGAACTAGGGCATATAATGGGAGTACATTCATTTTCTCTCCTGAGAAGTATGGCTGGTATAATATAACCTATGTTGTTTATGGAAAAAACGGCATTAAGACATTAAGCTGGGGTGTAGAGGTATACCTTAAGGTTACTGATGTTCTCAACAACACATTAATATTCTATACCCCTCCTACAAGGATAGTTACATTGGCACCGAGTGTTACAGAAGACCTATTTGCCGCAGGTATGGGTAAATATCTGGTTGGAGCAGACCGCTACTCAAATTATCCTCCAGAAATTGAAAAGATGAATATAACAAGGGTTGGCGGACTCATTGTAGAAGCAGGGGTTATAGTAAACCTAACGCCTGACCTTGTGATAGCTGCCAATACTACCTCTATAATGGAAATAAATCATCTCAGAAGTTTAGGTATAAAAGTCTTAACCACAAACTCAGGTAATATCTCTGAAATAATGAGTAATATACTCACTATTGGTAAGATTGGTAACAAACTTGCCATTGCTAGGAATGTTACTCGGAATATGACACAGAGAATAGACAAGGTGAAGAAATTTTCTTCTTCCCTTAGCAGCAGCAGAAAACCGTCTGTGTTTTATGTTATATGGTATCCTTCTCTCTGGACAGGAGGAAAAGGGACTTATGTAAATAACCTGATAAACATGGCAGGCGGCGTGAATGTGGCAGGAGGTCTCAATGGGTGGAAGATAATTAACAAAGAGGTGCTTATTTACAAGAACCCAGATATTATAATTTGCCCCAGTGCCATGTATGGTGCTCCAAATGTATGCAGCGAAATAAGGAATGATTCTGTACTCTCAAATCTTAAGGCAGTTAAAGACAATAAGATGTATGTTGTGAACGCGAATATTGTAAATAGGCCAGGTCCTAGAATAGTTGATGGTCTTGACTTTTTCTATAATATTATTAAACAAAACCTGAGGCCTGCTCCTGTACATATTTCTTTAGGAGGTGGAAGTATCCAGTATACTCCTCCAGAGAGCACAATTTTCACCGGGGAATTCCAGGATAAAAGTGAAATCAGGGGAGTATTCTCAAATATTTTTAGATATAAACCAGTGTTCCAGGTTGAAAATAGTATGGCAGTTGCTCCACTACTGCTCTCAAACAGATTCCCAGCCATTCCAGGTGTTGTGAAAAAGAAAGCCACCAAGCTGGAAATTAAAGACGTATATCATTATGCTGCAACAGTGGCTCTGTCCCAGTACTTCTTTGCAAAGGAGGTTATAGTAGCCAGAGGGAATCTTGATGTTGACTCATATGCAGCTATAAGTCTGGCAAAGAAAAAGGGTATTCCTATACTGTTTACAGGGTCACAGCAACTTCCACAGGTAACCCTCAATGTTATAAAGGACTTAAAACCGAAAAAGATAATAATTGTAGGCGGAACGAATGCTGTTGGAAATAAAGTATCAGAGGAACTATCAAAATATGCAGAAATAGAAAGGATAGGAGGAGCTACCAGGGTTGAAACTAGCATAGATATTGCAAAGAAAATCACAGACTATAACTCAAGCACAGAGGCAGCAGTTCTATCCAGCCTGTATAAGGTGCCAGTGGTATATGTAAGTCAGAACAAGCTGAATCTCGTCATAGATTTTCTTAAGGCATATAAGCCTGAAGTCCTCTTTGTCGATGTGAATCCATCGGTAAAAAATAGGATAGAAGATGAGATATAAGTTTCTTTTTCTTCTTTTACTGGCTATTGCTGCACTGGTTTTCTGCCTCGAAGTTGTTATAGGTCCAGTGAGGATATCTCTAACTGAAATAATAAAGGTGCTCCTGGGAAATTCTACTGGCAAATATAATATAATTATTAAAGAGTTAAGACTTCCGAGGGCTGTTCTTGCCTTCACCGTTGGTTTTTCTCTCTCCACAGCAGGAGCGGTGTATCAGGGGATTTTTAAGAATCCTATGGCTGACCCCTATGTTCTTGGTATAGCCTCTGGTGCTGCTCTCGGTATGAGTATAGGCTTGGTATATTTTCAGAGTTATTATTTAATTCTTGCATTTGTTGCTGCTCTGATAACATTATTTTTGGTTTATAGTATAGCATCACATGCTAAAGGAGCCAACAAATACACTTCTGCTTTCGGGAATAGCAATTTCTTTACTATTCTCTTCTCTTACTGCTCTCATATTATACATGAATTCAAGGAGTGCAACAATGATTATATTCACTCTTATGGGAACAATCTCAAATGCAAACTGGAGTCAGGTAAAGATATCTCTATCAATTTTTCCAATATTTTTTCTTATCTATATATTTTCAAAGGAATTGAATATACTGACTCTGGGGGAAGAAAATGCAAAGGTTATGGGTGTTGATGCAGAAAAGTTCAAAAAGATTCTTCTGGTTCTATCTACTCTGATTACTAGTATATCGGTAGCTCTCTGTGGGATTATAGGTTTTGTAGGCTTGATAACTCCTCATATGGCAAGACTGATGGTGGGGCAGAATTTCAGATATTTACTCCCCGTATCTGCCGTTCTTGGAGCGATATTAATATTAATTGCAGACATTCTGGCAAGAACCATGATTTCACAGGCAGAGATTCCAATAAATATAATAACAACCCTTTTTGGCGTACCATTTTTCCTTTATCTTCTGACAAGAGGTGGTAAAAAGCAATGATAAAGATTGATAATCTTGATGTATCCTACGATACCCTGAAAGTGCTGAAAGATATTTCCATTGAGTTTAAAAAAGGTAGTTTTGTTGGGATATTGGGGCCAAATGGAGCAGGAAAGACAACTTTTTTAAGAGCTATAGCTTCTCTTATACCCTTTGAAGGAAATATTGAGGTTTTCGGGAGAAATCTTAAAGACATACAGAGGAAGGAGATTGCGAGATTAATATCTATGGTTCCCCAGGATTTTCAGGTAGACCTTGAATTCAAAGTTATTGAGATTGTACTCATGGGTAGGTACCCTTACCTCAAGCTCTTTGAATTTGATGGAAAAGAAGATTATAAAATTGCAGTTGAATCTCTGGAAATAACTGGTTCAGGGCACCTAAAAGACAGGATGTTTAGGGAGATGAGTTCAGGTGAGAGACGGATGGTGCTATTAGCCAAGGCTCTTGCTCAGAAGGCAGAGTTGATGCTTTTGGATGAGCCCACTTCAAATCTTGACCCCTATCACGGGATAGAAATTATGAGGCTGCTGAAAAAACTTGTGGCTGATGGTATTACAATTGTTGCAAGTATGCACAATATAAATATGGCATCTCTATACTGCGATAGAATAATACTGCTCAAGCATGGAAGAATAGTGGCTGATGGTGTACCCAATGAGGTTATAACAAGGAGAAGTATAAAAGATGTTTATGGAGTGGATGTGATTGTTGATAAACATCCGGTTACACATAAACCACATGTATTTCTTGTGCCATGAATGGATACTAAATATTTATCCATACTTTTTTATATTTTATCAGGTAATTTTCTATCATGTCTGACCATCTCTTTATCAGAGCATGCTTTAGGGAGCCAGTGGAGCGTACGCCAGTATGGCTCATGCGTCAGGCAGGACGCTATATGGCTGAGTACCATGAGTTCAGGGAGAAGTACACTTTCCTTGAAATGTGCAAGAAACCTAAGGTTGCTGCCGAGATAACTCTTCAGCCTGTTAGAGCCCTTGGTGTGGATGCGGCAATTCTTTTCAGCGATATTCTTGTGCCTGTCGAAGCTATGGGTATGAAAGTTGACTTTATGGAGAATCTCGGGCCGAAGCTTCATAAGCCTGTCAGAACGCCTGAAGATGTTGAGGCTCTTGAAATACCCGAGCCCGAAGAAAAGATGCCATTTGTTCTAGAGGCAATAAAACTGATAAAAGAAAAGCTATCAGGTGAACTTCCGTTAATAGGCTTCTCTGGTGCTCCATTCACTCTGGCAAGTTATATGATAGAGGGTGGTGGGAGCAGGGACTTCAGATACACAAAGGAGATGATGTTTTCTCAGCCAGAGACCTTTGCCTTTCTCATGAAGAAGATAGGTAGAACGGTGGTAAAGTATCTCAATGCTCAGATTAAAGCAGGGGTGGACGCTATTCAGATTTTTGACTCTTGGGTGGGATGTCTTGCTCCTGAAGATTATAGTGAGCATGTCATTAATCATACCTCAGAGATAATTTCAGGTCTGAATGGTAAAGGCGAAGTGCCTGTTATTCAATTTGTCAACCAGGCTTCGACTTTCCTTGAGCTTGCCTCCAAAGCCGGAGGAGATGTTATTGGTATAGACTGGAGGATAACACTGGACGAAGCATGGAAAAAAATAGGCTATGACAAATCTATTCAGGGTAATCTTGACCCAGTAGTGTTATTTGCTCCACAGTATATGATTGAGAGTAAAGTTAGAGGTATTCTAGAACAGGCAGGAGGTAGAGATGGCCACATCTTCAACCTGGGGCATGGTGTGCACAGGGATACTCCTGTGGAGAATGTTAAAATAATGGTAAAAACGGTTAAAGAATTCAGTAAGAGGATGTGAAAAAAATGATAGTTGATGCTCACTGCCACCTTGGTGGCCCTGACAGTGGTGATAAAGTTGAACAGAGCCTTCATGGTTTAATAAAGCGCATGGATGACTGCAAGGTTGATAAAGCAGTTGCTTTTCCCTTCAACGATGAAAATGCTGGGGTGAGCTTTTTCAGGTCCAACAGCTTTATAGCAGATGCTCAGAAAGAGAGTAAAGGTAGAATTATAGGCTTTGCTAGGTTAGACCCCCATGCAAGAGAAAAGGCTATTCTCGAGGCAAAAAGATGTGTTGAGAAGTTAAATCTTAGAGGGTTTAAACTTCATCCCACTGCCCAGAACTTTTTTCCTGACCATCCGATTGTGCTGAAGATAATAAAGTTTGCTATAAAATATGATATACCTGTGATTTTCGATAATGGAAAGCATGAGTCACAGAACACCGAAATTGCAGAGCTTGCAAAGAAGGCTCCGGAGGCGAAGATAATTTTGGCACACATGCGTGGTGAGGGATTCATTGAAGCCTGTGAGGAAGTGCATAATCTTTATCTGGGCACAGTCAAGGCAAAAGTTGATGATATAGTTAAGTCTGTGGATACTCTTGGCGCTGATAGGATTATAGCTGGCTCTGATTCTCCCTATGCAAGTATGTACTTCGAGATGGTAGATAAGTTTGAGCAGATTGATACTTTAAGTGATGAAGAGAAGGAGAAGATAAAAGGTAAGAATATAGCAGGCCTCCTAAACCTCCAGTTATAGGAGAAACAGGCATAATCTCATCTTTTTCTTTAAAATCTGTATTCCTGGTATAGTAGAATTATATTGGAGAGTCATTCTATACTGAGATGGTATTATTTTTATGACATACATAGCAGAAAACCAACGACTTTAGTCGTGGGTAGTTCACCTGCAGTTAATATATTTTAAACGATGGCAACTTTTTTTATATAGCTAAGGGTGGTTCATTGAAATCTGAGGTTTATAGAGAATTATTTAAAAGGCTTAATAAGCCTGAGGATATTGAAAAGCTGGATTCAGAATTTGCTGCACCTGAGGCTGTGCTTGAAGCAGTATTAAGTCAGAAGATAGTTGCTCATACAAGGAAAAACTTTTCATCTATCACTTCTAAAACTGAAGAGCTTATTAAAGCATGGCAGCAGGGTAATACTATTTCTGAGATTTCTGAAGAACTTGGCTTTATGCCTGTGCTTATTGCCAGAGAACTTTTGAAGGCAATGGGATTGTCAAAGAATGAAGTAAGAAATAAGATAAGAAATCCAGATAGCTTTGAAGATGATAGACTGAAAACTGAGATTAAAAAAGCTATTTCAGAAGATTATATATTTTCTCCCAGAGCTCATAAATATCAGGATGAAAAATCCCATTTAGGAGAAAAAATCATCGATAGATGGCTTTACAGGAGAGGAATTATTTATATGAGTGATAGAGAGTATATAAGAGTGAATAATATTCTGACACCTGACTTCTTAACAAGTGAACTTGAAATTATGGGTTTCAAAATAAACTGGATAGAGAGCAAGGCACTATTTGGGTCATTTGAGGAGCACAGGAGATATATGAAAAAGCAGTATTCAAAATATATTAGAAGCTTTGGTACAGGTGCTGTGGTCTACTGGTATGATTATGATGATAAAATACTGGGAGAAGATAAGAATCTTCTTGTTCTTGATTATACCTTTTTTGAAGAAAGCAATGTGAAAAAGCTATTTAATCTCAGGTTGATTAAGTCAATCACCACCCATTAAAATGGGTGGAGGAACTGCCCAGATTATTATGAAATTATTCTCTATATCGGTAACTGAGATTTAGATAGAGTGGTTATGGGGAATCTAATGAAGACGAGAATAGTCTGTGTGAGTGTATTATAATGTAAAAGGTGATAGAATGAGGAAAATAGCTGTTATTCCTGCTTTCAATGAAGAAAGAGCAATTGGAGGAGTTGTAACAAAAACATCAGAATATGTTGATAAGATTGTTGTTGTGGATGACGGAAGCGTAGATAAAACCTCGAATATAGCAGGAAAGGCTGGAGCAGAAGTTATAAGGCTTGATATAAACACAGGTAAGGCCAATGCGGTAAGAGAGGGTTTGAGGTTATGTTCAGGCTATGATGCAGTTATAATAATGGATGGTGATGGACAGCATCTTCCCAGGGAAATTCCTATACTTCTTGAAAAACTGGAGAACAGTGACCTTGTAATAGGGTCGAGGTTTCTCAAAGATGCAACAAAAATGCCATTGAATAGCAAGATTTCCAATAAAATTGCCTCTTTACTAATGAGCTCATTAATAAGACAGAAAATTACAGACCCACAATCAGGTCTAAGGGCTATAAGAGGGGAGAGAGTGGGTGAGCTGGAATTGAAGGCTGAGCGTTATGCTCTTGAACATATTATGATATTGGAGGCAAAAAGGAAACACTTTGTGATATCAGAAGCCCCAATCACAACAGTTTACGGTGCAGAGAGGTCAGATATTCATCCTGTCAGAGATACTTTAATAGTAATATTAAATATAATGAAATTCATTTTAAGATTATGATAATTTACTCTCCAACTTATCTGAAGCATCATCTTGGAGGGCATCCTGAGAACAAATATAGACTTGAGGCTATTATAGAGCTTCTCATGAAAAAGAATCTTAAATTTGTTGAACCTGTCAAAGCATCAGAAGAGGATATTCTCAGAGTTCACAGCTTACAGCATTATCTGAATATAAAAAAACTTTCTGAGCAGGAGAGAAGTGTGGATGCTGACACATATCTGAACAAAAACTCCTTTGAAGTTGCACTTCTTGCTGCAGGAGGTGTAATTAAGGGTATTGATTATAAAAGGTCTTTTGCTCTGGTGAGACCTCCAGGACATCATGCTACAATAGATAAAGCCATGGGTTTTTGCTTATTCAACAATGTTGCAGTTGCCTCTGCCTATGCAATTGAAAAAAAGATTGCAAAAAGGGTTTTCATTCTTGATATAGATGTGCATCATGGCAATGGGACAGAGCAAATATTCTATTCAAGGAATGACATACTATATTTAAGTCTTCACCAGCATCCTCTTTTTCCTGGCACAGGTTATATTGCCAATACTGGAGAAGGTATAGGTGAGGGTTACAATATAAATATCCCTATGCCACCTGGTACAGATGACTCATCTTATCTTTACGCATTTGAGACGATTGTTGTGCCTGTTATGAAACAGGTCAAACCTGAGCTTGTTGTGGTATCTGCAGGTTATGATGGTCATGCTCTTGACCCTCTCGCAAATTTCATGCTAACAGAACAGACTTATTTTAAGATAGCAAAATTCTTAAAGGAATATGGAGTAAGAGTAACCTTCGTTCTTGAAGGTGGATACAATCCCGATGCTCTGGCCTATTCGGTTTATTCAACACTGTCACCCCTATTTAATCTTGACTTTAATGAGATTGAAATAGAAAGGAAACCATCGAATGAGACACATAATATTATGGAGAAAGTAAAAAATCAGCTCTCAACATGGTGGGATTTTTAGGACATTAGAAATTTATCTCTAACATCTTCAACTCTCTTTCCAACAATATCTATCTTTTTTTCAATATACTCGCCAAATCCATAATAACCTGCCTTTAATATATGTTCCACATGCACAGGATTTATCCCCATAATGTTACAAGATATAGTATCCAGGGCGACAGGGTCCCTGCTTGCAAGGGTTAAATCCATCCTTTTTGGCCTTCCAGCTTCAGGTGCTTCACCTTCCATAGAGACAATACCATCGATTAAATTGATATCAGGAGCTCTAATCATCAGAAGGTCTATTATGGCATCGCTCACCATAGGATAAAATCTCTCCCTGGCCCGGGGTATAAGAGTGAAGAGATTTGTAAGACTTAAGTTTACAATTGTATGCTTATCAGTCCTCATCTTACCCAGATTTATAAATACATCTGCTTTAAGAATTGTTCTGGGCACAGGAAATCCCTTATCCAGTACGGTAAAATCCTTCTCTACCGGAATAAAAACATCTTTTGATAGATTAACCCACTTTGCATTATAATATTCCACTAGGTCTTTAAGGCCTAGATAGGAAGCTATATCATCAGCATTATAATGAGTACTGTTACTCTCCACCACATATATTTCTTCTGCTAAACCCTCATATAACCTGAAAATCTGCTCAAGATATCCCAGTTCAACTGTCGCTCCTGTGCTTGAGTGCTTCTTACAACAGAGACTGGGTTTGATTACCACCGTCTCAACTTCCCTAGGTTCGAACTCTATATATTCAAAAGCTCTACTCACCTCAGGCTTTCCAGATTTTATAATACATACTCTGGGCATAATTTCATCCCAATATACCCTTTGTCTAATGCATATTTATATGTTTAGAGTGGAGACAGGATTATCACCTGAATATCCGGAGCCTTTTCAGAGAGAGATTCTCTAAACTTCTCTGGTTTAGCCTTGGTGTCATCAATATAGTTATAATGCATTGGTATTGTTATTTTTGCTCTTATTTTTGCTGCTGCCTCAACTGCTTCTCTAATATCCATGGTATATTTCCCACCTATTGGTAGTAAAGCTAAATCTGGCCTTAAATTCTCCATCTCAGGTATAAAATCGCTATCACCGGCATGATAAATTCTCACCCCATCCATTTCAATTATCACGCCAAAACCAAAGCCACGTGGATGAAAAGGTTTGTCAGTATTGTAGGCTTCGACAGCTTCAATTTTTACATTATAAGCTTCTCTACTTTCTCCTGCATCAATCACCTCTGTATCAAATCCACACTTATCTGCACATCCTTTAGTTGTGAATACAACTGTAGAGTCTTTAATTATCTTCTCTGCATTTTTGACAGCACAGTGGTCAAAGTGTTCATGTGTCATAATGATTATATCTGCCTTTTCAGCTTTTTCTGGTAGGACAAAGGGGTCTATATAAACAACTCTACTGTTGTTGAATTTAAAACTTGAATGTCCCAGCCAGATTATCTCCACATCTTTTATTTTTATTCCCTTCACCTTCGTCACCCTTATTATATTATTAAGATAAAGATATAAGTTTAACTGGAGGCAGGTTCAATAAAGTTTTTATTGCAGTAAAAAGAAGATATTATTATAAATGGGATGACTGTCAATCACCACCCATTAAAATAGGGTGGCCTACCTCGTGAGAGAGAGGGTAACAGGTTGATTAGGAGGTGTTGAATAATGCAGAAGTTATTGGTAGAGTTCGAGAACGCATCGGGGAATGCTTCTCAAGTCTCCTGCTCTGTAAGTGGGGCATTAAACAGAGAGGAAACTTTCAGTGTGCCCTACAAAGTACTTGCCAATAACAGCTCTGAAGAGGACTTACGCTCTGGCAAGAGTAGGCAGGACTTGAGAGTTCCTGCGTTAAACATGCATAAAAAACCAATACCTGATAGTAGTGTTAGGAACAGTGAGCAGGTTGAAATACCCGCTGGTTTGGCTTGGATTAAAAATTATTATTCTTATACAAATATTAAAATATGGGAGGTAGGGCAATTCATCCATCCATTAAAATGGATGGTCTCCTTGCCCAGATTATTATGAAAGTAAAGGATTTGATGACCACAGGTGTTGTGACTGTTGAGGAAGATAGTCCTATTACGATAGTGTGAGTGGGAAAGCCCACGACTTCAGTCGTGGGATGAGAGCGAACCATAGTTAATTATCATCATACAAATATATATAACTG
>QIGD01000045.1 GCA_003229935.1 Methanobacteriota archaeon
CTCAGTGTGCCTTACAAAGTACTGGCCAATAACAGCTCCGATGAGGACCAACACTCTGGCAAGAGTAGGCAGGACTTGAGAGTTCCTGTGTTAAATATGCGTGGAAAACCTTTAATGCCCATGAGACCTAGAAAGGCAAGAGTTTTCCTGAAACAAGAAAAGGCAGCAGTAGTTCAGCGAAGTCCTTTTACCATACAGTTAAAATACCCTTCAGGTGAAACAAAACAAGCTTTAAAATTGGGTATAGATGCTGGATATATAAGTGACAAGAGTGAATTACTCTCCGGTGAGTTAACCTTGAGAAAAAGAATTTCTAAACTCATTGAGCAGAAAAGTAATTACAGAAAAACACGAAGAAGTAGATTATGGTATAGAAAAGGGCATAAGCCCTCTGTAAGAAGAAAGAGGTATAGGTAGTGAAATATATTAAATCTCTATGTAAAGTGAAAGGTGTCCTTAATTATGGGGAATATGTAATATTGGTGAATAAAATAGGAAAAATATGTGGTATTAATGTTAGAAAAGTGGAGATGGTAAAATATGGGAAAGGAATACAATTCTAAACTAAGTGAGGTAGGGCAATTCCTCCACCAATTAAAATGGGTGGTCTCATTGCCCAGATTATTATGAAAGTAGTTGTAAGTTTGGGTGGGTCAATTGTTGCCTCCCCTTCTATTAACAGGAATTTTATTCTGAGTTATGTTGATATGGTGCTCAGGCTTAAAAAAGAGGATATATCTATATCTACTGTTGTGGGTGGTGGAAAAATAGCCAGAGATTATATAGAAGCTGCAAGAAGCTTTGGAGCTTCTGAAGAGTTCTGTGATGAGATTGGAATTCTGGCCACAAGAATGAATGCTTCTCTTATACTATCAGCTCTTGGAGAGTGGGCAGAAAAGAGAATTCCGGTTGATGTAGAGAAGGTTGAAGATGATAATGTTGTTATGGGGGGTACATTGCCAGGGCATACAACAGATGCTGTATCTGCCATGCTGGCAAGTAAAATAAAAGCTGACCTGCTTATCAATGCTTCAAATGTTGACGGTATATATGATAAAGACCCCAGAGAGTTTCCAGAAGCTATAATGCTTCTGAGGGTAGGGTCAAAGGAGCTTCTGGGTATTATAAAGGGAGAGCATATGGCAGGTATTACAACAATTCTTGATATAAAGGCTGCAAAAATAATAATCCGGAACAGAATAAGAACTTTTGTGCTCAACGGCAGAGACCTTGAGAATATGGAAAGAGCCATTAAAGGGAAGAGCTTTAATGGAACTGAGGTTGTTTTATGAAGGGGATAATATGAAAATTAGTGAGAAAGGCGTGTGTGTGAAAGGTTTCAGTGCTGCTGGGGTAAAAGATGGAAAGTATGGGCTGGCTATAGTTCTGAGTGAAAGGAGATGTACCACATCGCTCATGATAACCAGCAATAAAATAAAGGCCGCACCTCTGCTTGTTTCAGCTGAACATGCAGAGAAAGAGGTTTATGGGGTTGTCGTAAACTCTGGCAATGCCAATGCCTTTACAGGTGAAAGAGGTATGGTGGATGCAGGGGTAATGTGCAGTGCTGTGGCCTCCAGATTAAACCTGAGTTCGGACAATTTTCTTGTAGCCTCGACAGGTGTTATTGGCAGGCAACTTGATATGGATGTGATTGAGGGGTTGATTGAGAGGGCTTCACAGAGGCTCTCTTCTGAGAGCAGTGCTTCAGTGGAGGCAGCAAGGGCTATTATGACAACAGATACTTTTGAAAAGGTTATTTCAGTGGAAACTGTTCTCAACGATGGCACTGTCGTCGAAATAGGCGGGATTGCCAAAGGTTCTGGAATGATAGCACCTGATTTGAATCATGCGACTATGCTCTGTTTTATAACCACCAGTGCCTATATCCCTGAAAATAAAATTGATGAAATTCTTTCAGAGGCTGTTGAGGATAGCTTTAATCTTCTTGTGGTTGATGGTGACACAAGCACAAATGATGTGGTTGTGCTTTTCGCAAATGGGATGGCAGGGAATAGGGATGTGGATGAGAATTTTACAGATTCTTTAAATTTTGTTGCAAAAGAACTGGCTAAGATGATAGCAAAGGATGGAGAGGGAGCAACAAAATATATTGAGGCTACAGTTAAAAATGCTGCTTCTCTGGAAGATGCAAGGAAAGCTGCCAGAGCTATTGTTGGCTCAAATCTTGTCAAGACCGCTGTTTTTGGGGGAGACCCCAACTGGGGAAGAATTGTATCAGCAGTGGGTTATTCTGGCTGTAATCTCGAGCAGGATAAAATGTCCCTGTTTGTTTCAGAGTCTGGACGTGAAGTATGTCTTGTGAGAAAAGGAAACCCACTTGCTCTTGATAGTACAGAGGAGCTTGAAGAGGCTGAGAATGTGTTTGCAGGCAGTGAGATTTATATAACGTTAGATTTAGGTCTTGGCAAAGCTGAAGCCACTGCCTTTGGATGCGACCTGACCTATGACTATGTTAAAATAAATAGTGAGTATACAACTTAACATTTCTAAGCTTCATATCCTTCTCCAGGCTTCTTCCAGAGCTTGAGCATTCTTTTCTCTTTAAATTCTCTTGCTTTGTCCTGTAGAAATCTGTATACAGCACTGTGAGGTTTTCCGATGGCAAGCATTACAACAGCTTTCTTTGCTACCTGAAGCTCTTCAAGCTCACCAATAATAGAAACGCTTTTGCCACATATGGAGATATAACAGGTGGTTAAATCTTCAATATGTTTTCTTGTTTTGCCCGATCTGCCTATAATCCTTGCTTTCTGTCTCCTCAGAGCTTTGTCACCTGATACTAAATCTTTAAGGTCAATAATCTCAAGCATATAATTCTCTTTGCACAGTAGCATAGCCTTTTCAGGATTAACTCCCCTTGCTATTGCCTTGACAATATCTCTGCCTTTCCATTCAGCCAGAGGGTCATCTCCTGTCCTCTCTATAGTTACAGTACCGTCTTTATCTATAGTAAGAACTATACCTACTTTATACTGGATATCTTTCTTTATCTCTCCTTTTGTTCCCACAAGGACTCCAATTCTATCTTTAGGTATTTTTACATATTCCAAACTATTCACCTATCCGCATAGAGTAATTCTCTTATAAATTTCCTCTTCAGCAACATCGAAATATTTTTTAAAATATCTTGTCAGGTTTTTCACATCCCTGTTAAGAAAATCCGCTGCACCGGGATGTTCTCTTATAACTGCCTGGGAAAAGTCAATAAGGTAGGGGATACTGTTATCCTTAATAAGGATATTGTATTCGCTGAGGTCGGAGTGCACGAGATTGGCTCTGCAGTAAAGTTTATTATAATTCTCTATAATATCGGAGAGAATCTTTTCTGGCTCCTGTACTTCAATATTCTTCAACATAGGAGCATTTTTTCCATTTGTGCCTATGAAATCCATGAGAAGCACGTTGTTTCTGAAGGCAATTGGTTCTGGAACCATTACTCCAGCGTCATGGGCTCTTTCAAGATTTTTAAACTCTTTCTTAACCCAAGTATAAATTATACCTCTTCTATTTTTATGAAATCCCCTGAAGCGCCTGTCTCCCTCTATATATTTCAGCATGTTTCGGAAATCGCTGGCAGTAACCATATATATTTTAACAGCAATCTTTCTACCATTTTTATCATCTGCCAAGAAAACATTGGCTTCCTTTCCGGCTTTGATAACACCATGAAGGGTGTCTATAGAGCCGTTCTTTGCAAAATGATATAGAGTTAACAGAGTGGAGTTGTCAAAGACTTCATTGGCTACTTTATAATCTTCAACGCCTTTGACTCTCTTCCTCATCCTGTCTATTTTCTTATCAATTTTTGAAATTTCTTTCTCAATCATGTGAAGTCAAGAAGTCCCATATTATTAAGTCTATCAACTTGGGTTTTTGTGTAGCGCCAAACAATATCTGCCTTTTCGTCACTCTGTACAGTCCAGGGCTTAACTATAACTACATCACCTTCTTTGACCCAGATTCGTCGTCTTATTTTTCCCGGGATTCTGCAAAGCCTTATCTTGTTGTCGGAACACATAACAAGCATTCTTGATCCGCCTCTAAGCTGCTCTACTATACCAAATACCTCCTCTCTCTCGGGGAGTCTTAACCTTCTCAACTGAGGTTCATCTTTCTGTGGTCTTGCCAAATCATCACCTTTTTATTACTAATATATGAATAACCTTATAAAACTTTAGAAATGATTATGGCAGAAGGCCTCTGTTACGATATTTTAGGCAGAGAGCCCACGACTTTAGTCGTGGGTAGTTCACTATCATGGACAAAGAGCTTCCCCAGAAAATAGAGAAGACTCTGAAAGAGTTTGTAAATATGGTCATGGAGAAATATGGAGATAGAGTAGAGAAGATTATACTCTTTGGGAGCTATGCAAGGGGAAAAGGCAAAGAAGAAAGTGATATAGATGTGCTGGTTATAACTACTACAGATCGGTTCGAGATGCAGAAGAATCTCTCTGAAATAGCTGTTGATGTCCTGCTGGAGATGGGGGTATATATTTCTGCCAAAGGGGTTACTGTGGAGGAATACGAGCAGATGAAGAATATTAACACTGGATTTTACCAGAACATCGCAAGAGATGGTGTGACTGTTGAATGAAGTCGAAATGCTCATAGGAGAAGCAGAGTCCAAGCTTAGGGCTGCGAAGATTCTATTTAAAGATGGTAATACAGCGATGCTATAAGCAGGGCTTCAGTTATCTCGTGACATCATAACTGGCAATGTTTCCATAGAGTTCTCTGGCTCTTCTGTCCTTCTCAAAATGGTCTCTTATAGGTTCTATCAGCTTATTAAGATACTCGGCCACGCTAATCTTCAAATCCATTGGATGAAGCTTTTCTGTGATATAGTCTTTTTCAAGCCCTTCATAGGAATAGTAGGTTATATCTCCCCCAAACTTCTCTGGTCTTTCAATGGTTAACTCATCAAAGGCTCTGAAGATAATTTCCCTGCTGTAGTCC
Organism: Methanobacteriota archaeon; assembly: GCA_003229935.1. Taxonomy (GTDB): domain Archaea; phylum Hydrothermarchaeota; class Hydrothermarchaeia; order Hydrothermarchaeales; family BMS3B; genus BMS3B. Next base: position 4,983 of record QIGD01000045.1, read on the forward strand.
AGTATTGGATTTCCCTCGACAATCTTTGCAGGGCAGTAAGCCTTCCTTATCTTATTTTTTATTTCTTTTCTGGTGTCATGCACAAAAATAGCTGAAGAAGGTTTGGATTTTGACATTTTGGCATTTATTGCAGCTTGGACTTTCAAGAGGGAACTCTCCTCCTTATCCTTCAGGCCTTCCAGGCCAATAAGCATATGGTGGCTAACTATGACCGGTTTACCTCCTACTCCACAGCCACTGTAGTTGAGATGCTGCACCAGTACCTTTTTTGATGCTATTTCCCTTGCAAGCATATTCACCTTTCTCTGGTCCATACCAAGCTGGCATATGTCTGCCTTGATATGAAATATATCGGCACACTGCATGCTCGGATAGAAAACAAAGGCAGTTGGCTGGGATATATCCTCGCCTCTTCCAGCGATAGCAAGACTTCTCATAGTCCTCCTCAAAGTATGATTTCTGGCTACAAGAACAACCTTCTTCCAGTATTCGGGATTATCAAAGAATTCCTTGTGCCATATAACCTCAACCTTCTTCATATCCACCCCTGCAGCCTTCCATACTTCAATAAAATATTCACCTGCCTCTCTTATTTTTTCAAGGTCACCACCGAATTTATTGTTTATCCATGCAAAGCTGTCAGCAAGGAGAAGTTTGAATTTAACTCCTGCATTAAGAAGGTCTTTCAGAATAAGAGGTCTGTAAATTCCAACAGGTAGGTGTGCCAGTCCGCTTGGTTCAAAACCATCATAGGCAACAGGCTCAGTTTTTGTTTCTAAAAGCTGCCTTAACTCCTCTTCTGTTACAACTTCCTCGCCCACACCCTTTATAAGTCTCATTCTCTCTTCAATGTCCATGTTTATCTTCCTCTTCAGTCTTTAACAGATAGTAAGTATCATTCAGCTTTATAGTATTAACTTCATTTCCAATCTTAAGGGCTATATTCAGGTGAAGATAAAAAGTTTTATATTCCTGCATATCAAGAAGCTGAACTTCATCATTTCTAACTTCAGTAATAATCGCCTTAATGTAGTCTTTTTTTTCTGCCACAATCTTATTCTTTTCAATTTTTGCGAGTGATGTACCTGAACTTCTCCTTTCTTTCAGGTCAAAGAGAGATACTAAATTTCCTTTAAGCCCTGTAATCTGGTATAATTTCCCCATATTCTCAATAATATTACCTATACTGAATTCAGGGAGTCTTAGTAAATATGTTATTCTATAAAGTTCTTTTCCGTTTTTACCCATTCCAAATAGCTTTGAAGATTCCTTCAGAAAACCACCATACTTTACCCTTAAAATATTTACAGATTTTCTGGCAGCCTTTGCTGACCCAACATAGAAATCATAGCCTCCCCTTATTTTCTTCAGCTCGGATATGAAGGTATTTAAATCATTCTGGGAAAGAATTGCTTTTTCCATGGCTGCCCTGATTTTCTCCTTTTCATCAGGGCTTTTCTTTTCAAGACCACGCAGTTGCACTATGGCTTCATAATACCTTGAAACACTTCTCTGACAGGTGGGGCAGATGCTGAGTTTAACTGGAACTTTCACATCAAGACTTCTCTCTATATTTTGTTTTTCATCTTTTACCCTGATATTAAGGGTGACAAGATAATCTCTGGGTGATGTACTTATAACTTCTAGAGCCTCGATGCCAGTAGTAGGCTCTTTAATATTCTCCACGTATATATTGTTTTCAGTAGCAACAAATGCTGCTTCGACAGTAGCTTCATCAAGGCTGCCACTAAAACTGTTCCATCTCTTATAGTAAATAGAAAAGCAGTTTCTGCACACCATACCTTTTACTTTTCTATCTACCGATACCTTAACTTTCTCACGGTTGAAGCATTCGCTGCATAAACCTGATATAAGCTCTTTTTCTGCCTTTCCGCAGCTAACACAAAATTTTCTTGTCATTTTTTTACACCTACATGCACTGCAACAGTTCCAAAAGTGAGAAGATTATATTCCACATCCATCCCGAGCTTCTCCATGATTTTCATGAGCTCCTTGGGCTTTGGAAAAGCCTCAACGCTCTCTGGAAGATAGGAGTAAGCACTTCTGTCACCTGCTATAATCCCTCCAAGGAGGGGAAGGATATTGAAGAAGTAAAAGGAATACAGAGCTCTGATTATTTTATTCCGAGGCATTGTAAACTCAAGTATTACAACTCTACCGCCTTTCCTTACAACTCTTGCCATTTCGGCAACAGCCCTTTCAACAGAAGCCATATTACGTATACCAAACCCAACTGTAACGGCATCAAAACTGTTATCTCTGAAAGCAAGTCTGAGAGCATCCTGCCTGAGAAAGATAACCCTGTTGTTTTCAGCTATGGTTTTGCCTATCTTTAGCATTTCCTCATTGAAATCGACACCGGTAACGAGACCTGTTTCACCCACCTTTTTTTCAAGTTGAAAGGCAATTTTTCCTGTTCCAGTTGCTACATCCAGAACCTTATTGCCAGAAGTAATTCCTGTTTTCTCAACAGCAAACCTTCGCCAGAAAGTATCTCTATTAAAGCTCAGCATAGTATTTGCCAAGTCGTATCTATCTGCAATTGATGAAAACATTCTGTTAATTTTAACTGTCTTTTCTCTGACTTCTGACGGCATGGTATCATAAAATTCGTTAACAAAGAATAGAGTTTCTGGCAGAAAATTCACATAAGTTTCATAAAGTCGGCTCTGCTAATTATTCCGACAATTTTACCCATTTCCATTACAAGCACGACACTGCTACTCTCCATGAGTTTTGATACCATACTTATATTTGCATCCTTTCCTACTGTTGGAAATCCACCCTTCATAACATCCTTTACCTTTTTCTCAGCTATCTTCTCAGGTTTTGTAAAGCTTATTTCATTTACAACAAGTTCTTCAGATATGCTTCCGAGCTGCCTACCCTCGCTAACTACAGGAAGCTGGGAAATCCCATGTTTTTCCATAAGCTTTGAAGCCTCTTTCAGTGTACTTTCTGGAGAGATAAAAAGAACTGGAGACTTCATAATCTCTTCGACAGGAAGGTTTACAACAACCTCTTTGCGTTTGAGCACATCAACTATTTTTGAGATTGTGGAAAGCCTGGGGTCAATATCCCCTGCTTCAATCCTTGCTATTAGTGGCTGACTTACCCCTGCTTTCCTTGCCAACTCTGCTTGGGTTAAACCCAGCATTTTTCTATGCTTTTTAAGCTCATCAGGGGTTGGGAGATTGAACATGATGTTAAATTGTTCTTTAGATATATAAACATTCATCAACAACACTAATCATAAGTTACATCACTATATATTCACATTTTCTTATACTCTGGTTTTAGTAGTTAAATTTAACGGTAGGGTATATGACTACTGTAAAAGTCCAGCTCAAGAAACTTAAACAGGGTGATAAAGAATATCATCAGTATTATATAGCTCTTCCCAAACAAATAACAGAAGCTGTCAATCACCCACGACTAAATTCGTGGGCTTGTTCCGTGAGGAATAAGAGCAATTGGTTGATTAGGAGGCGTTGTAAAAGATGCAGAAGTT
>QIGD01000046.1 GCA_003229935.1 Methanobacteriota archaeon
TGGGACTAACTCTTGCCCTTGGAATATTTTACAGTTATATTGCTGCTGTCGCTGTTAATCCCCCCATTATGCTACTCTTTAACAGGAGGGGATGGCTATGACTATAGTAAAAAGTTATGCTAAATTTGCTTCAAAGCATCCCTTTATTCTATTTGGTATTATAATCATAATCACTTTTTCTGCCTACTCAGGGGTATCAAACATTGAGCTGGAAGCTACATCCTTTGTCAAAATGTTTCCTCAGAATCTTGAGGTGATAAGAGGACTTCACATTGCAGAGGACCAGTTCTCTGGTTCTCAGAATATGTTTATAGTTGTATCTATTGACCCCTCTCTCACTTCAGAGTATTCTGTGAATGATATAAGAGAGCCAGAAGTGGCGAGATATATCTATTCACTTCAGAAAGAAGTGGATACGCTTAATAGTATCACTGGAAGTACAAGTTATGTTAACTCTGTCACGCAAAAAAATGGTAGAATACCTCCCACTCTTAATGAAATCAAACTAGCTTTAAATAATCATCCTGCAGGCAGGTCTCTTGTAAGTCCAGATAAAACAACAGCTCTTATCATGCTGAAATTGAGTGGCGACATAGAAGGAAATGCAAAGGAGTTTATGGACACTCTTGATAGTACAATTTCCTTAATATCACCCCCTCCAGGAGTGAGAGTTGTTGCAACTGGCGATCCAGCTGTCTCCAGAATTTTTCTTGAAATGACTTCTAAGGATATGAAGAAAACAACAATATTTTCCTTTCTGGGAATACTTGTGGTCACTGCTATTATTCTTGCATCTTTGAGATTCAGCTTTTTGCCACTTCTCAGTGTAGGCTTGGGGACATTTTGGGCATTTGGTTTTATTGGCGGCATGGGAATAAAAATCGACTCAACTATGGCTGGCATTGTGAGCATGATTATGGCCATAGGTATAGATTTTACCATTCAGATAGTAGGGCGTTACATGCAGGAGGTTCAGGGGTACTTCGGAAGAGCCAGAGAACCAGAGGAAGCTATGAGAGTAACACTTGAGAATGTAATTTTGCCCATGACAATTACAACCTTTGCAGCTTTAATTGGATTCCAGGCTATGAGACTAAGCCAGCTCAGTTTTATGAAAGGTTTTGGAGTTGTATTGAGTATTGGCGTTGTCGCCCTGATGATTTCTGCTCTAACTGTGATACCTTCCTTTATTCTAATTCTTAATAAAATAAAAGAGGTAAGATTATGAAACAAAATAAAAGAGGTAAGATTATGAAAACGATTGTTTTACTGCTGATTGTAGCTATTAGCTTTGGTGCTGTCTCAGGTATTTCTGGTGCTGTTCCAGGTACATCTGCAGATTTCTATATTACAACAGTCACCCCACAGGTTTTTCAGCCTGATACTACTGCTGTGCTGAATTTAACTCTAAAAAATCTTGCACCCAACTATGCTATATACACAAAATTAATTCTTAACCCAGGTGATGTTCCGCCAATATATCCTGTTGGAGCACCAAAAAAATATACCGGTAAATTCACGGAAGGAAAGGAATCAGAGCAGTATTTCGGTGCGATACTTCAGAATGAAGAAGTAAATATAAGCTATAAAATTCATATAGACTCTGGGACAAAAGATGGAGTTTATTATGTGCCTCTGTTAATAGAATGGAAGAATAAGAATTTAAATTCAATGTCCCAGACAATTAACATTGCTCTGCGTGTAAGAGGAAAGATAAATCTGGGGATTTCGGATATTGCTACAATACCAGCTGAAATTAGAAGTGGCCGTAACAATGTAGAAATTGCTATAAATTTAGTTAATACTGGGGAGAGTGAAGTAAGAAATCTCAGGACAAAGTTACTTCTAAAAGAACCTTTCACTCCAAGTTTTTCAGGAAGTGATGTAGTGTTTCTGGGAACACTTCAATCAAATTCTATAGGCAAAGCTGAGTTCCATGTAGATATTAATAAGAGAGCTGAAGCAAAAACCTACACGGTTCCTATTGAGCTTACATATGAAGATTCTGCAGGAAACAACTACACGAAAGAGAAAAATGTTGAAATTCTCGTAGAACCAAGGCCATATTTCAATCTTGTAAGCATTGAGACTATGCCACAGACGGTAGTACCAGGAGGGAATGTTATCCTTAAAATTAAAGTTAACAACACAGGTGGCGAAAAGGCTGAGTATGCAGACATAAGAGTTATAAGAGAATTTTCCCAGCCTTTTGATTTCAGTATTGAAAGTGGATATATAGGCACGATGAAGCCAGGAAAGGAAGGCGAAGCAGCAATTAAGTTTACAGTATCAAAAGATGCTATACCTATAAGCTACAGGCTCAGGCTAAGTCTAAGATATACAGGAAATAGTGAGACTGGAGATAACAATGTATATACACAGGAAATTACAGTGCCTGTGACAGTTAAAGGTGAAATAGCTGAACACCATAATATGAAAATATATGCTGGTATAGCTGGGGTAATATTATTACTTGCCTTTGTATATGCGATGAAGAAAAAGAATTGGCAGGCTTAGATAAGCCTGTGGCTTGCTGTTACTTCAACCTCTCCAACACCCTCTATCTTTTTAATCTCTTCCTCAAGCCTTTCGCTGGCTCCTTCTTCTTCAGTTACAACAAAACCTACTTTGAGAGCTACTATACCAAAGCCTATAGGTTCTTTCTGAACACTATTAAATCTGCCTGAATAGATACTCTTCAAACCTTCAGATATTACCTCAAGGTCACTGTCAGCACTGGCTGGCATGATTTTCAATGTTAGTAAAACTTCTGCCATTTTCACACCTCAAGGTCCTGAAAAACCACATTCACAAATATAATTTTTACCTAGAGTTCTACATCTTTCGCATCTCACTATAATATTTCCACATTCTGGACACTCAAATTTTACAAAACCCGAACCTGCAGTAAAATAAGTACCACAGGAAATACATGCTAAATCCTCTGTCATATCATATCACCTGAAAATAATAAACTATCATCCCTTAGCTTATGTAACATATTAAAATAAAACAGAAGAAATCTGTGCAAATTTATCAAACTTCGAAGATTCAACGTTAGTGTGAACACTTAGATTGATGTCACTTTACATTGCCATCGAAGAGTTATATATAAAAAGGCAAGAATAACAGTTACATAAAAATTAACACAAGATTTATTAATTTCAAAAGTTAAAGTTATATCAAGTAATAAAAATATACCGAGGAGGTCTTCAATGGAGAAATACTACGACAGAAGAATGGATGAAAAGTTTGCATTAAAGGTTGCCAGTGACTGGGGGAGTATTGAATTCAAAGACCATATTTCCAGAAGCGAAGGTTCAATAATGAAAATAGCCTCCACAGAAGTTATAAGCGTACCCCCAACAATAAGCATATTTGGGTCAGCAGCAACAATGACAAAATACAGGTTCCGAAGATTACCAGTAGCCGACCCTGGGACTGGAAGACTTATAGGTATTGTAGGCTCCACCGATATACTTGATTTTCTTGGCGGGGGAGAAAAGGCAAAATTACTTACAGAGAAATATAGTGGCAATTTTCTTGCTGCTATAAATGAATCTGTCAGTGAAATAATGGTTAACGATGTCGTAACCTTAACCACAGGTGCAAGTATTGAAGATGGGCTAAAAAAAATACTCGAATCAAGAATTGGTGGAATTATAATTGTGGATGAAGACAATTCAATAAGAGGTATAGTTACCGAGAGAGATTTTGTTAATATTGTTGCTGGGAAGAAGACAGGCATTTCTGCCTATGAAGTAATGACAATGAAAGTAATAACAACCACATCAGGTACACCTCTTGAAGATGCTTCCAAGATTATGTTGAGAAATAGTTTCAGAAGACTGCCTGTCACGAGCCAGAATTTCCTTGAAGGAATAATAACCTCAAGGATGATTCTGAATTTTATGGGCAATGGAGGCCTATTTAAAAAGATAATTAAAAATGAGGTTAGTGAAGTTCTCAAAACAAGAGTCAGTGAAATTATGTCGAAGGATGTGCCAACAGCTTCAAAGGAAGCAGATCTTGGAGAGATTGCTTATATCATGGAGAGCAAAAAAACAGGTACAGTCTGTATAACAGAAGACAGTACACTTCTTGGCATAGTAACAGAGAGGGATATAATAAAATCAATAGGCTGAAGGTGATTCCAGTGGTAAATATTGAGAAGTATATGAAGAGAGAAATAGCTGGAGTTGGGCAGGAAGATAATATTCAGACAGTCAGAAATCTAATGCTCAAAGAGGATATATCACGTCTCCTTGTGATAGAAGATAATAAAGCAGTTGGAATAGTTACAAAGAAAGATATTGCAAGGAGACTCGCCCAGACTAGGGCACCTTGGCAGCGCAGGCCAATTGATAAGATTTCTGTATCAAGAATAATGAGTACTGAACTCAAGAGCCTTCCGCCTGATACCCGGCTTGAAGATACTGCAAGATTTATGATAAAAGAGAGTATATCTTCGGTACCTGTGATTGACGGGGATAACAGGTTACTTGGAATAATTACTACAACGGATTTAATAAGAGCCTTTGCTGAGAATCTCGAAGGTGTATATAAAAATAGAGACCTCATGACAGGAAATGTAATAACTGCTAACAGGTACCACAGCCTCTATCATATTGTGACTCTGATGGAAGAGAACAGTATCAGTAGAGTTGTAATTAGTGATGGTAATAAACCTGTAGGAATTATTACTGTAACAGACCTCAGCTTCCTCGACCTCAACGACCCTGAGAAAGGATTGAAAATGAAAAAGATTATGTATGTGAGGAAACCCCAGAGAGATTCAAGGGCAAGCTATAGATATGTGCTGCATTCCCCACTGACAGCAGAAGACGTTATAACTGAAAATCTCATCACAACTACTGAAGATGAAGACTGCTCCAGGACGGCAGCTACCATGCTGAAAAATGGAATCTCTTCTCTACCTGTTGTGAAGGACGATGAACTTGTAGGAATAATAACCAAAAAGGACCTTGTTAGAGGTATGGCAAAGAGGTGATTTTATGAAAGTGGATGAAATAATGGCTGAAAAAGTGGTCACCATACACAAGGACAGAAAACTATCAGATGCCATTGATACAATGGAGAAACAGAGAGTTTCAAGGCTGCTTGTGGTAAACGGCAGTGAGCTTATTGGAATAATCACAGAAAGAGATATTCTCGACACTCTTGGTTCAGGAAAGCATGGTAATGTTCTTCCTTCAAGACTTCATGTTTCCTCTGCAATCTCAAAAAATCTTATCACAATAAATAGAAAGGCTGATCTGAAAGAAGCTGCAGAGCTCATGCTAAAAATGAATATTCGTTCTCTTCCTGTTGTGAACTCCCAGCTTGAAGGCATAGTTACAACAACAGACCTGCTTAAGCCACTGACTGATTCCAGTGTGTACGTAAAAGAAATTATGAGCACCCCTGTAATTACAGTTTTAACTACAGATAGAGTGGTACATGCAAGACGCTTGATGCTGGATAATAATGTGGGCAGGCTAATAGTTGTAGAGGACTTTAATATAGCTGGGATTATTACACAGAGGCAACTGGGGAGAGCTATGGCAGCCTTCAAGAAGAATGCTGACAGCCATCAGGCAAATAGAATAAGAAATCTACTTGTAGAAGATGTTATGAGCCAGAATGTAATAACAATAAGCGAGGATACCACAGCAGGAGAAGCAGCAAAAATCATGCTGGATAATGTTTTTTCTGGTCTGCCTGTTGTCAGAGAAAAAACTCTTGTGGGAATAGTCACAAAAAAGGATATTATAAAGCTTTACCAATGAGCTGAGTTAATGGAGCTCGAAAGTGTTGCTGAAGTTCTGAGAATTGAGAAATGGCGTTTGAAGGGTGCCATGGAAAGGAAAAATGCCTTCACCATAGACGACTTCTCGCCGCCTTATATTCTATTCAGAAAGGAACTCAGGCATGTTGAGAAAGGAACCTCTGTGTTCCTCGGAGATAGTATTGAAGTTATAAGAGGATTTCCAAAAATCAGAAGAGCCTTTTACCTTAAGCCCATGCTTCAAAAACACTTTAAAGATAATGTAGTTATTGAGGAAAAAATGAATGGTTACAATGTGAGAGCGGCTCTTGTAGATGGAAAGTTTGTTGCCATAACAAGGGGAGGTTTTGTCTGCCCGTATACTACATTAAAGCTTCAAGAAGATGAAAACCTTCTGAAATTTCTCACACATAATCCAGAACTTGTTGTATGCGGTGAAGTTGTTGGTATGGAAAACCCATATGTCGCACATGAATATCCGGAGGCAGAACGCTTTGGATTTTTCTGTTTTGATTTGAGATACAAGAGCACAAATAAAGCACTTCCCATTGAAAAAAGGAACTCCCTTCTTGAGAAATATCAGCTTAAAAGCGTAAGACTACTTGGAACATATAGGACGGGGGAAATTGATAGAATCTTTGAGATTGTCAGGGAGCTTGGCAGAGAAGGTAGAGAAGGCGTGGTTATAAAAGACCCTGAAATGAAGCTTTCTCCTATAAAGTATACTCCTTCAGAGACAAATACGTCAGACCTTGCCTATGCCTTCAGATATCCCTATGAATATGGCAGGGATTTCTCTTTTTCAAGAATAATTAGAGAGGGCTATCAGGCGGCTGAGTGGGAAGAGAGTGAAGAAGAACTTGAAACAAGGGCTATGAGGCTGGGAAAGAGTATTCTTTTTCCCATGGTGAGGAGTATAAGGAAAGTCATGGCGGGGGGTGTACTTACTGAAGATTTCATAGTAAGAGTCAACTCGGAAGAGGAAATAAAGGCACTTGTAATTTTCCTGCGAAGGCAGGGAATAAACTTCATCCTTAAAGACTCTGGAATAGATTTAGATGAGCATATTTATTTAATCAAGAGGTTAAGAAACTCAACCACAGACAAAATAAAATCCTATCTATCTGGTAGGTTTGAGTGATGCTGAGAATAGATGGCTCACTGGGTGAAGGAGGAGGTCAGATTCTCAGAACCTCTCTGGCTCTCTCAGCATTGCTTCAGAAACCCATAGAGATTTTTAATATAAGGGCTAAGAGGCCAAAACCTGGCCTTGCAATGCAGCACCTCACAACAATTCTGGCATTCAGAAAGATATTCTCAGGAGAGGTAAAGGGAGCAAAACCTGGTTCAACAAGAGTTACCTTTACACCTTCGAAAATAAAGGAGGGTGAATATTCAATAGATATAGGTACTGCAGGAAGTATCACTCTTCTCCTGCATGCACTGCTACCTGCTATTATATCCCATAATATAACTCTGAAAATCAGAGGAGGTACAGATGTCAGATGGTCACCAACCTGTGATTACTTCTCTCAAGTTTTCTTAAAAAATCTAAATCATCTCGGAGTTAAATCTGATATAGAGCTTATAGCCAGAGGTTACTACCCAAAGGGAAAGGGAAATGTAAAGATTGAGACATATGGCGTTGATTTGATAGAAGGTTATGAATTTAAAGAAAGAGGAAAACTCATAGGTGTTGGAGGAAGAGCTCACTGCTCTAATCTTCCTGAACATATAGTTAAAAGAGAAGCGAGAGCTGCAGAAGAGGCACTTCAATACATTAAAGCTGAGATTGATATAGAAGTAAAAAAAGAGTTTTCAACAGGCACAGGTATCACTCTATGGGCAGATTACCAGAAATGTTCTATGGGCTCCAATGTTATTGGAGAAATCGGAAAGTCTGCGGAGGAAGTGGGAAGAGAGGCAGCAATGAAGCTTATTGAAGAGATAAATTCTCCAGCAACCCTCGATATCCATATGGCGGACCAGATTATCCCCTTTGCAGCTCTTGCCAGAGGCAGAACCTCTTTTCTTGTGAGGAGACTTACAGGGCACCTTCTGACCAATATTGAACTCACAGAGAAAATTCTTGGAGTGAAATTTGAGAAAAGAAAACAGGATTATCATTATATAATTTCTGTTAAAGGAACTGGCTGGAAATTATAAGGGAAGTGTGAAACAGCACATATATATATAACTTACCAAAAACTATTTTTCCTGTTATGATTTAGTATAAAGGGATACCGGATGTGATTTATTGAGGAGAAGAAGAAAGTTTGTAAAGAAAAGGATAAACAAAGAAGGTTCTGCTAAAAAGAGAAGAATGTTAAATATGCATAGAGTTGATGATTTTCGTTATGACCTCGCGAATTTTGAATAATATTCCCGAAGAAGACCACAGACGCCCTGTTTTTGCCACAATCTATTCGAAGGCTTCAAATCTAGGAATAAACGAAGCAAGGAATTATGTTAAAGATAAGACTGAAGAAGAGATAATTCCAGAAGAGATGTCTGAAGGTATTCTTAATCTGCTCTACAGGTACAGCAGGCTAAGATAAAATAAATATCAGAAAAAGTAATCTTTCTGAATTTTCAGTACCTCGGTACTGTTTTTACTATTGCTATAATCTTCGAGAAGCTGCCCATTCAAATCAAGGAAGCTTTTTCCCCATTTAAATTTATTCATGATTTCTTCTGCATCAGTCCTGAAACCCATAATATATAGGGCACCTGCGAGAGCTTCTGCAGTACTCAATTTTGAAATTTTGCCATAGTTTACGGGGTTTGCTGCAACAAGCAGTGGAAGAGTTCGTGAAATTAGACTTGACTTAATTTCACTGAAAACCTCCTCAGCCTTTTTCCATGAGCAGTCCACGGCAAGAAGAGCAGGAGCACCAGCATCTTCCTTTGATAGAGCCTTCAGTGCAAAGGGAGAAAGGAGAACTGAACCTGCTGGAACCCTTCGAGGTCTTACATATACCACCTCTCCATGCCTCTTGAGCTTCGCTGCAGTGCATCTCTTGGGGTTGCACTGATTAGCATGAAATATAAGAAGCTTCATAATATTCGGGCAAGGAGACCACCCATTTCACTGGGTGGAGGAATTGCCCTTTTCACCTCTTTAAAGATTATAATTTTAATCCAATCCAAACCAGCAGGTATTTCAACCTGCTCACTGTTTCTTACACTATCAGGCAAACACAGTTTCTTATGCATATTTATGACCGGAACTCGCAAGTCCTGTCCACTCTTGCCAGAGTGTTGGTCCTCATCGGAGTTGTTATCAGCCAGTACTGTGTGAATCACACTGAGAGTTTCCTCTCTGTTTAATTTTCCACTTACAGAGCAGGGAACTTGAGGAGCATCCTCTGATGCGTTCTTTAATTCTACCAATTCTTTCAATGCCTCCTAATTAACCTGTTACCCCTGTTTCTCACGAGGCAGGCCACCCATTTTAATGGGTGGTGATTGACCTCTTGTTCTGTGAAGCTTGTATTCAATACTGTCTATGAGCGCCTTCAGGCTTGCCTCGATAATATTCTCAGAAACTCCTACTGTGCTCCAGATATCCTTTCCATCTGTACTTTCTATAAGAACCCTTACTTTTGCTCCTGTTCCCTCGGTTGTGTCAAGTACCCTTACCTTATAATCCGTAAGATAGACATCTCTTAAGCTCGGATAGAACTTTTCAAGTGCTTTTCTCAGAGCATTGTCAAGGGCATTAACCGGACCGTTTCCTTCAGCTGCAGTGTGCTCATACCTGTTTCCTACCCTGACCTTGACTGTGCCCTCTGAAGTTAACTCTTCGTCATGGGTATCAACTGTAATTCTGAAGCCATCAAGAACAAAGAATTTTTTAATCATACCCAGAGTTCTCATCAGAAGAAGCTCAAAACTCGCCTCTGCTCCTTCGAACTGATAACCCTGTTTTTCCATCTCTTTAAGTTGATTGAGAATTATTCTAACCTCTGGAGAGCCCTTTCCAAGCTTCAACCCTAATTCTTTTGCCTTTTCCAGAATATTGCTCTTGCCTGAAAGGTCAGAAATTAAGAATCTTCTCTCATTTCCAACAAGCTCTGGCTTTATATGCTCGTAGGTTGAAGGGTTTTTAAGTACAGCATCTATGTGCACTCCACCCTTATGGGCAAAGGCACTTCTACCTACATAGGGCATATTGTGTAGGTGAGACAGGTTGGCAAGTTCTGCCACAAGTTTTGATACTTCAGTTAGCTTTTTAAGCTGGTTATCGTTTATACAATCTATATGAAGCTTTAACTTTATATTTGGAATAACTGAGCATAGGTTGGCATTGCCGCACCGTTCACCGTAGCCGTTTATTGTTCCATGCACCTGAGTTGTTCCTGCACGCACAGCAATTACAGAGTTGGCAACACTTGAATCAGAATCATTATGTGCATGAATGCCGAGAGCTGTCTTTATTTTACCTTTAACTTCATTGAGAATCTCCAGAATATTAAAAGGAAGAGCACCGCCATTGGTATCGCAGAGTACAAGACAGCTGGCTTTAGCTTCTTCAGCAGCTCTGAGAGTTTTCATAGCATACTCTTTATTGTTCATGTAGCCATCAAAGAAGTGTTCTGCATCAAAAAAAACCTTTATGCCGTGTTCCCTGAGGTACTCAATACTATCCGTGATCATGCTCAGATTCTCTTCCGGTAAGATTTTCAAGGCATCTCTCACATGCATGTCCCAGGATTTGCCAAAAATAGTTACATAGTCTGTACCTGTGTCAACAAGGCTTCTGAGGTTCATATCATCTTCAGCCTTAACCTTTGCATGCCTTGTGCTTCCGAAGGCTACTATCCTAGAATTCTCAAATTCTATCTCTTTTACCTTGGAGAAGAATTCTGCATCTTTTGGGTTTGAGCTGGGGAAACCACCCTCAACATAGTGGATGCCAAGCTCGTCCAGCTTTTTTGCTATTATGAGTTTGTCTTTCACTGTGAAGCTTATATATTCGCTCTGAGCACCATCCCTGAGAGTGGTGTCATAAAGTTCTACTTTCATACTAGCTTAGGCTGGGTGAATAACAATATAAATTAAAACAAAAGCTGTTTATATTGCCCTTGATATCCTTCATATTTAAGCTATGGAGTTTATGCTTCGCGACTTTATTATTACACAGGAAAATATGATATTCTCTGTGGTGAGCTATTCTCACCCTGAGGATAGGGTGATTGCCTTTCTCCGCTATTTCCCTTCCAGCAGGGGTGATAGAGAGCGAGATGAAAAGAAATATGAGAAGGTGAATGGTGTTGCACATTCCTTCAAATTTCTTGAGAGAAATTTTCCAGAGTATATCTTCAAAGCTACAAACCTCAATACAAAACTTCAGGCTGTCCCACTTGATAAAATTGAGGAGCATCTCAGCCCAAGGAAAAGGCTCAGGGAGATTGTTAGAGCACCTGGAGATGAGGTTGAGGAATATATAAAGAAACTCTCCAGCCTATTTCCTGAGATTCCTCTGGAGAATAAGGGTGTCACTGGGTCTGTTCTTGTAGGGTTGCATACAAGCACCTCTGATATCGACTTTGTAATATATGGCATAAAAGAGCATTCTAAAGCAAGAAGAAGACTTAAAGAGCTTTTTGGGAGTGGAGAGGTAAGAGACCTCAGCAGGGAGGATTGGCTCAAAGCTTATAAAAAGAGATTTCCATCAGAGGCTGAGCTTAGCTTTGAAGAGTTTTTATTCTATGAGCGCAGAAAGTACCACAAGGGTGTTTTCGGCTCAAAGATTTTTGACCTCCTGATGGTTCATGGTCAGGAAATTAAACTAGAGCTATGGGGGAATATGAAGTTCAGAAGACTTTCAAAATATATACTAAAGGCAGAGGTGGTGGACTCAAGCCTTGCGTTTGACTACCCTGCTGTCTATAAAATCTCATGTTCAAATTCGAAAATTAAAGAGGTGGTTTCTTTTACCCATACTTATGCAGGTCAGGCATTTGAAGGTGAGAAGATTGTGGCAGAGGGTTATCTTGAAGAGGTTATACCTGAAGGTCATCTTCGTATTCTTGTTGGTACAACAAGAGAGGCTATAGGCGAATACATTAAGTTGGATCAATCACCCCTCCCTTTCGGAAGGGGCTTGTTCCGTGAGAAACATGGGTAACAGGTTGATTAGGAGGCGTTGTAAAAGATGCAGCAGTTATTGGTAGAATTAAAGAACGCATCAGAGGATGCTCCTCAAGTTCCCTGCTCTGTAAGTGGAAAATTAAACAGAGAGCTGGCTGATAACAACTCCACTCAGAATCTACACTCTGGCAAGAGTATACAGGACTTGAGAGTTCCTGAAATATGCGTCGAAAACCTTTAATGCCTATGAGGCCTAGAAGAAAAGGGCATAAGCCCTCTGTAAGAAGAAATAGATATAGGTTACAACCCAATGATTTAGTAAAACAGACTAAATTTCTATGTAAAGTGAGAGACACCAATAATTATGAGGTATATATAATATTGGTAAACAAAATAGGAAAAATATTTGATATTACTGTTAAAAAAGTGGAGTTAGTAAAATATAAAAGAGGAATACAATTCTAAACTAAGGGAGGTAGGCAATTCATCCACCCATTAAAATGGGTGGTCTCATTGCCCAGATTATTATGAATGAAATGTTCAGATATATCCTGAAGCTGGCTGAAGAACTCAAAGGAGTAATAAAAGAGGGTTTGAATGATAGAGAAGAAGCTGGAGAAATTGTTGGAAAGGGTGCCTCTGGCGAAGATACAAAGGCTATTGACAGGTTAGCTGAAGATTTTATTGTTGATAACCTGACAGAGTTCAGATTGCATATTGTTACAGAAGAGGCTGGTGTTATAAAGAGTTCTTCTACGCCAGAGAAGATAGCAGTGATTGACCCTCTTGATGGAACCTTCAATGCCCTGCATAATCTTCCTTTTTACAGTTTCTCTATTGCCCTTGCCAAATACTCAGAGAATGCAACTATGGAAGATATAAATTTTGGATTTGTTATGGATTTAGTCACTGGTGAATACTTTCATGCAGAAAGAGGGGAAGGTAGCTTTTTTATGGGAAATAAGATTAATGTCAGAGATATTCCCCTGGATAAAGGCACTCTATCGCTATACTCTCCCCCAGGAAGTACAAAAAGACTTATACCACTTCTTGAGAATACTAGAAGGCTTAGAATCATGGGGAGCGCTGCTTTAGACCTGTGTTATATTGCAAGAGGTGACCTCCAGGCCTTTGTGGATATAAGAAATTTTCTGAGAAATGTTGATACAGCAGCAGGACTTTTAATTCTTGAGGAAGCAGGAGGGAAAATTAGCGACCTCAGGGGAAGAACTCTGAGAAATAGTATATTAAATATTGAGAAGTTTAATCTCGTTGCTGCTTCACCAGATGTACACAATCAGGTGTTGCATCTTCTCAACATGACGTAAAGAGTTTATATCAATAAGGTAAATAATTTATACAATGGAAAAAGTAGCTCTTTCAGTTAAGAAGACTCCAGAGGCTATAAAAGCTGCTCTGGAAATAAAGGAGTTTCTTGAAGCACGTGGTGTTGAAGTTATTTTTGACCATGAAAGTACCATAGAACTAGGACTAACAGGAAAGAAAATTGGTGAATTCGATGCTGACCTTCTGCTTGTACTTGGTGGAGACGGTATGATTTTAAAGGCAGCTTCAAAAATTAATATGGATATACCCGTGCTTGGGATAAATTTTGGTACCATGGGATTTCTTACCGAGATTAAGGCAGATAAATGGAGAGAAGGGCTTGAGAGGGTGCTATCAAGTAATTATACTCTCGAAGAAAGGAGCAAAATAGATGTTTTTATTGAAGAAAAGGAGGTAGGTGAAGCTCTCAACGAAGCTGTGGTTGTGACCTCCTCACCGGTTAAGATGCTACATCTAAAAATTTTTATTAATAGCAGTGAGATAGACGAGGTACGGGCAGACGGTATAATTGTTGCCACACCCACGGGCTCGACTGCCTATTCGATGTCTGCTGGAGGTCCTATTCTTGACCCGAGAACCAGAGCCTTTGTTATAACTCCAATATCTCCCTTCCAGTCCTCAGCAAGAAGTTTTATTGTGCCAGATAGTCTTGAGATTAGGATTAAACTTGTAATGTCAAAAAAAGAAGCAGTTCTTATAGTTGACGGCCAACAAGTTGCCGAAATCTCACCTGATGATGAGATAGTCTTCAGACTCTCAAATAGAAAAATATGTTTTATAAAGCTAGATGGAGATTTTTACAGAAAGATAAGGGAAAGGTTATGAAATATATTCTTGATGCATCAGCAATCATATCTGGGGTTGCAGCAGAAGGTGTAATAGCACAGTCTGTGGTTGAGGAAATAAGAGAGGAAAATCTTAGACTCAAGCTTGAGATAGCTTTAAGGGAAGGAAGCCTGAAGATTCTAACCCCAGAAAAGAAATACATTGAAAAGGTAAAAATAGTTTCTCAATCCACAGGAGATTCAATACTGCTGTCCAAAGCTGATATAGAACTTCTGGCTCTTGCTATCCAACTGGGTGAGGGTTATATTATTATGAGTGATGACTATGCTCTTCAGAATCTTGCTGAAGTGCTGAAACTGAAATATTTGGGAATAAAAGAGAATGGTATAGAGAAGGTTTTTATCTGGAGGAACTACTGCAGAAGCTGCAAGAAAGAGTATCCACTGGGATATACATCCTCATGTGATGTATGCGGCGGCAGGGTGGTGAGAAAGCTAAGGAAAAGATTAAATAAGAAATAAAGAATGTAGTAATTATGCGTAATATCTCGGAGATTATAAAAAAGGCCAGAGAACTTAAACAGAAGGGTTTCACAACAGGTGAGATAGCAGATGAACTCAATGTTTCAAGAGAAACTGCGCTCTGGCTTGTTACCCATTCCGAAGAAGAAAAGGATAGCATGCCCAGAGATATTTTTATCGACTGGCAGAGAATCGGCTCGAATCCGCTGATAATAAAAAACATGGCTGTTGCTATGTCAACATTAATTGAAGATGTAGTGGAAGAAAAATCTCTCCCCAGACCAGAAGTTATTGCTGGAATTGCCGTGAGTGGTGTACCTCTTGCTGCCTTTATTGCAGAGCAGCTTGGAGCAGCGCTGGCTGTTATGAGGCCAAAGAAGCATCTATGGGAACCAGAAAAGAAATCAAGAACTTCTGGCTTTCTGCTTTCAAACTTTTCAGAGGTCACAGGAAAGAATGTTGTGATTGTTGATGATATTGCAACCACAGGGAATACAATCAGGGACAGTATCAGGTTTTTGCAGAGAGAAGGAGCCAAACCGTTAGCTGCTGTTGTATTAATAGATAAAAAGGGTTTGAAGGAAGTCGATGGAAGGCCTGTCAGAGCCCTTGTGAGTATTGGAATAGTAAAAGACCTCGGGAAGTAGATTAACTCTCTGATAAATCTTCTGCCTTTATCAATTTTGTCAAGAAGACTCCTTGCGAAAGCGAAGGGATGAATTGCTCTTATTCCTCACGGAACAAGCCCACGTCAGGTTGTGTAAAAACCCATGTTTGCATGAGAAATGAGTAATATACACCATTTAAATCAAAAAAGGGGGTAGAGAATTCACAAAATTGGTGGTTTTCACACAGTCTGACGTTAGCCGTGGGTGATTTACAAAAACTTCACCAGTGGCTTGCTTAAATGGCGCATTGCTATTGGTGGAACTGAGTAGAGTTTCTCTTCTATATGCCTTTCAAAAGGCTCCATAACCTTTTCCTGTGCCTTAGTACCACATTTCCTGCACCTGTAGCCCTGACCTCTACCTGAACTCTCCATCTTCTTTCTGCACACAAGGCATGTTGGATTCACTTCTCTCTCTTTTACCAGCTTTTTAACATAGAGCTTTTCAAGGTTGACTGTTAACACGGTCTTCTTGCTGACACCACCGTGGGCAACCACTCTGTCACCCTCTATTAACCTGAGGATGATGTCTCTGAATTTTTTTGTAGGTTCGAAGGCTGCACACCTGAGTATTCCGGTTCTATCCTCAATTTCAAAAAACACATGTCCACCTGAAATAATCCATGGCTTTTTTATTACTGTACCTTCGACCACAATTGAAGAATATGGCCTCACCTCAGCTATACTTTCCACTTTCTGCAGATGGGCATCAGTCCCCTGATTTGTTTTGAATATTTGAACTTTTTCAACTTTTTCATCAACTTTTATCATTTCTGCAGCATTTCTCACCACTTTATCAGAAAAACCTCTGATACCAAAGAGCACAGGGCATGGAGTGTGGGGTGTAATAAGAACTTTACCTTCTGAGTGGTCAATATTATTGAAGGTAAGTGGAAATGTAAGGGCATCCATTTCAAAAACGCTTTTTTCATCTAAATTTCTTGGCTTTCCCCAGTTTCCTCTGGCTCTATATGCTATTGCCTCGAAGGTGTGTTCTTCAAGGTCAGCTCCAATAGCAGCAAGAGCACCTATTATCCCTCTACCAAGCTTGTACTTTACATATTCTGCACCCTCAGCCTCTGCAATAGTCTCAGCCTCCTCTATTGTGACTATATCCCTCAAAGCTCTGAAATAGAAGTCACGCAGCACTTCTGGCTCACCCTCAAAGAATACAAGGCCTGGGTTGGTATTTGGGTCGCTGAAAACTGCATTATCCTGAACAATATTAATAACAGCTTCTTTTACTTCTCTAACTTTATCTGTCTCAATAGCGATGGCTACACTGGCATTGCCCCTTGTCTTGTACTTTATATTCGGATTGAGCCTAACCAGACGTATTTCCCTGACTATACCAAGTTTCTCCAGCTTTTCCCTGGCCAAGACTGCTATATATGTTGTGCACATTCCCTGCTTTGCTGAGTCTGTATCATCAATACCGATATGGAGCATTATTTAGCTAAATTTTGAGTAACAAGTAAAAAAAGTATTCATAGTTTATATCTGAACATTTACTATTTGATAAGCAATAAAGCTCATACCCTTCAGATATCAATTCATGAATGATTTTGAGAAGGTCAACCAAATTGAAATAGATAAAGAGTATGCTTTCTATATGTATCTCTTCCTGAACCTGAAGAGTATGAAACAAAGGGTTATATAAGGGTGGATTTGAATACTACTGGTCATTGCGCTGTTGTTGGAAACCCCATTACAGGCAAGGTTTTAAAAAGGAGTGAAATAGCGTATTATGTTCATAAAAATACAAGAGTATTAGGAGGTATTTGCAAAAAAAGGGTAAGTACAGAAAGGTTAAACAAATCAGGAATCGTGAGCAGAGGATAGTTAGTGACATGAACCATAAGATAAGTCGAAAGATTGTCGATATGGCGAGGGAAAATAAAAGTGGTTTGAAGATGGAGGACCTGAAAGGCATTCGTAATGCCAAGTCTGCTCCAAGTCTGATAAGTCATTCAGGTATTCTTTGAACAGTTGGTCATTCTACCAGCTTCGAAAAATGATAGAGTATAAAGCCAAACTGCTTGGAGTACATATTGTCTATGTTGACACACAATATACCAGTCAGGAATGTTCAAGATGTGGACTGATAGGCAGTAGGAATAGTAAGGTGTTTAAGTGCCTCCACTGTGACCATGTTGACCATGTTGACGTAAATGCTGTGTTCAATATAGCATTGCGTCAAGGCAGAGGTCAATATGTTGCAGACAGATATGTAACAGAAGGGAACACTGATATCCATAAAGAGGCAAATCTATGGACGATGGAGACCTTAGAACCCCACGAACTTTATCGTGGGAGTATGTCAGTGAACAAGGCTTAAAGAATGTGGGAAAAAATACTATAGTTATGTCTTTTGCATTAGATACACTATAACATGAGGAAAAACTTAAGTATTATTGTTATTGTTTTATATCTATTTGAAATCAAGAGGTGATCATATGGAAAAAAAAGATAACAAAGAAGTCAGCTACAGATTTGAATGTAAATATAAAGGAGCGGGACTGACTCATTATGTTGTACAGAGTGAAGATTCTCCCTTCTGATTTTTCATGAGGTGCTGAAGTGCTTGAAGACATAGCGCTTGGAGATTTTAATATAAAAATCGACCCTGAAAGTAGCTTCTGGGCAACTGGTGATAACAAAAGAATTGAAGCTTTCTATTCTGGAATCAGAGAAGAGCTTATAAAGGAAATGAGAGACTTCAGATTTAACAGAGAGCTTATTCTTCTTTATGTAAATCCCACAGATAGATGCAATGCAAGCTGTCCTTACTGCTATCTTCCAAGTAAGATAAAAACAAGACAGAAAAATATGAGTTATGAAGAGCTGGCAGAGATAGCTGAAAAGGCTATAGTATATTTTGAAAAAAAAGGAATTAAGGGTTCTATTGTCTTCCATGGCAGTGAACCACTGCTGAATAAAGAGAATATCTTTAAAATCATTGAAGATTATAATGATAATATAAATTTCGGCATCCAGACTAATGGTTTTCTTCTTACAGAAGAGGATGTAGACTTTATCAAAGACAGAGCGGTTAATACTGGTATATCTCTCGATTCTCCTGATAGAAAGATAAATGATTATCTAAGAGGGGAAGGACATCACAGTAAGATACTTGAAGCTCTGGATTGGTTTGATGGCTACTCTGCTTTGAATGTGGTCACAACAATCACAGGATATAATATGACCCAGCTTGCTGACATGATTGAATTTCTTCACAGCCACAAGGTCTCTCTAAGTTTGATGAATCCTGTGCGGGGAACTCAGAGAGCTTCCATGGCATTCAGACCTGACCCCTTAAAGATAGCCGGGGAATTCATAAAGGCAGTGGATAAATCCATTGAACTCACAAAGACTGGAAGGAGAATAGTTATTGGTGATTTTGCCAATATAATTCTTGGAATTGTTGCTCCAGCTGCAAGAGTACTTATGTGTGATATCTCTCCATGTGGAGCTGGAAGAAGATTTTTTGCAGTCAGTGCGGAAGGCTCCAGCTACCCATGCGGTGAATTTATAGGCATGGAAGAATTTTCTGGAGGAAATGTTTTCTCAGATTCAATTGGCAAAATCTCAAGCTCTGAAAACTTCAGAAAGGTGATGGAGAGAACAGTTGAAGGGATTGATGAATGTAAAACCTGCAAATTGAGAAATATATGCGGTTCACCATGTCCTGCTGAGTTATATTCTAGTGAGGGGAGTATGTATAGAAAGAGCTACTACTGTGATTTTTATAAAAAGGTGGTTGAGTATGCATTCAGGATGATTATTAATGATGATATATGGTATGTGCTCAGAAGGTCAGCACTCATAGAGAAATATAAAATTATTTGATAACCCATCTTTGTAGTATAATCTGAGAAAGTTCTGGTTTTTAATAATTTCCCAATTTAAATCTGAAGTTAAATTTCTCTTTGTTCGAAGAGGTGGTACTCTGGAGGCTCCTATTTGTAATGTCTGCCTGTCTTCTTCTGAACTATGTGACAATTGCAGGAGCAGAATACAAGAGCTTGGTATTTCTGAGGAAGCAATTGAATTCTTCAGATACGTAAAGACGCTCTCTGAAAGGGATTTGATGCTCAAGAAAGTTCACCTGCTAGGTGCTGAGCTTGAAGATAATCTTCTTGTGGTTCTTGTGAAAAAGGGTGAAGGCGGTGTAATAATCGGACGACATGGCAAGGTAGCAAAGCGTCTTGAAAAGATGCTAGGAAAAAAGATAAGGGTGCTTGAGGTACCCTACAACTACTATGATGCTGCTTTATCTATTCTCAAACCAGCAAGAATCCTTGGTATAAATCTTCTTTTTCAACTCAAGGGAAAGGAGAGGTACAATGTGAGGCTGCAGAAATGGGGTGCAGTAAAACTGCCTAGTGATATAAGTTCTCTTGAGAAGTTGCTCACAAGATTTATGGGTAAAGAGGTAGTTCTCTATTTTGAGTAATATGCTTCGAGTAAACCAACTCCAACCGAAATTATATTTGTATCTTGAGTTCGCCATTTTGACCTGACCCAACCTAATTCCTTCCCCTACACGATTCGCCAAATGGCTTTTCACCATCGCAAATTCAGGTT
>QIGD01000047.1 GCA_003229935.1 Methanobacteriota archaeon
ATATTTGTAACTCTTTAACATTACACCTCCTTTATCCATAATGCCACTCTTGTTTTTAGAAGTATATAAACTCTGTGTTTGTTTTTATCATCACATTGAAATTTAAGATTAATTATACAATTTACAATTAGTTAGAGATATTTAATTATAGATATTTAGTTATATTATCGCATTCATCCAACGACTAAAATCGTTGGTTTTCTGCTATGTCTATCATAATAATCTGGGCAAGGAGACCACCCATTTTGATGGGTGGTGATTGACTTATATTAATAATATTTTATGTCGAGATATTACCATGGATTGATATAGATACTATAAATACTAAAGAATAATTACATTAAGGTGTTGTATTGGGTTGGCAACATATATATTTATTTAGTGCTGGATAATGTTGGTGGTATATTAAGTGGTTTTGCATCGAGCGGCACAACTGACAGAAAGCTTTATATATGAGTGTAACTAAATTTTAGTTGCCGTTGGAGAATTGTGACTACTTTTCACCAAATCTCCAAGGGCCCCCCTCCCCAACACCTCCCCTCCCTTTATTAATTTATGTGTATTTGAACAGGAAGCTCTTTTATATAAGAAACTCCTATTTTTTTCTGGTGATATTATGCTTAGAGAAGGCAGGCTTGGAAATCATGCTGATACTGAATTTGCTGAATTCACTTCTTCATTAGAATTTGACAGAAATCTATTTAAATATGATATTGCTGGAAGTATTGCTCATTCAGAGATGCTTTCAAAGCAGGGTATTATATCTGAAGAAGATGCTGAATATATAGTAAAGGGACTGAGAAAGATATTCTCTCTTGGCTACAGTGCTCTTGATTTAAATACAGAGTATGAGGACATCCATATTGCTGTCGAGGCAAGACTCAAAGAATTTGCTGGTTCATCCGCCCTGAAGCTTCACACAGCAAGGTCGAGAAATGATCAGATAGCTCTCGACCTCAGAATGTTCTTAAGAGATGAAGTTATATCTCTGGCAGAGAATATAATTGCCTTCGAGAAAGTTATTCTGAATCTAGCTTCCGGGCACACTGAAACTTTAATGCCTGGTTATACACATCTCCAGATAGCCCAGCCCGTAACTCTTGCACATCACCTTCTTGCCCACTTCAACATACTTCTCAGAGACCTTGAAAGGCTGAGAGATGCTTTTCCAAGAATAAATGTCTCACCTCTCGGAGCCTGTGCTCTGGCTACGACATCCTTCTCCATAAACAATGATTATACTGCCAAGCTATTGGGTTTCGAAACAAGTTTTGAGAACTCACAGGATGCAGTAGCCTCAAGAGATTTTCTTCTCGAAGCTCTGTCCATTATAAGTATATCTTCAATCAATATAACAAAAATATGTGAAGAGATAATTCTGTGGAGCACCAGAGAATTTGGATTTGTGGAGCTTCCTGAAGCACTTTCTTCAACTTCAAGTATAATGCCTCAGAAGAAAAATCCCGATGCTTTTGAAATAATAAGGGCAAAGGTTTCGATTGTAGCAGGAAGCTTCAGCTCTGCATTGATGCTTACAAAGGCTCTACCCCTTGCCTACAATAGAGACCTGCAGGAACTTTCACCTATAGTCTTTAATTCTCTCCGGGTGATCAGAGATTCATTCTCACTTCTATCAAAACTTTTTTCATGCTTGAAGTTCAACAGAGAGGCTCTAAAACGAAATCTCGATAAGAGTTTTTCCACTGCTACCGAACTGGCCGATTTTCTTGTAAAGAAAAAAGAGCTCAGCTTCAGGGAAGCTCATCAGATTGTAGGTAGAGTTGTTATGAAAGCAGAAAAACAAGGAGGAATAAACTTAAAGCTTCTTGAGGAGGCTTCTCAGGAAATTCTCGGAAGAAAGCTTGAAATTGATGTGGGTGAATTTGAAACTGTGCTTGACCCAATGAAGGCTGTACTGAACAGGAAGATTTATGGTTCTCCCTCGCCTGAGCAGACAGAAAAATCAATTTATATTGGAAATGAAAAACTTAAACTTATTGAAGACTACTTTGCAGGAAGGAAAAAGACTGCCAAAAAGGTGTTTAACGAACTTCTTGGTGATTGAATGTACAGAGGCAAAATAAAGCACATATTAGGTGATATCGCAGAAGGAGATAGAGTAAAGGTAATTAAGGAAGGAAAAGTTTATAATGGTATACTCATGCCCAGAAGCGAGTTGGGTGATTCTAGGCATGTTGTTATAAAGCTTGAGAATGGTTATAACATAGGATTCAATATTGACAATATTAAAATTGAACTTATTTCCGTTAGGGAAAAGAAAAAGAAGGAGGAGAAGGTTGAAGAAGAGTATTCACGAGAAAATAGACCATATGTTTCAATTCTTGGTACAGGAGGTACAATCGCATCGAAAATCGATTATGTGTCAGGGGCTGTACACCCTGCTTTCTCAACCTCCGAGATTGTAAATGCTATACCCGAGCTTGAAGATATTGCCTCCCTGAAGACAGAGATTGTATTCAATATACTGAGCGAGAATATGACTCCAGAACACTGGCGCACCATTGCAAGAGAGGTTGCAAAGGCTATGAATAAAAGCAGCGGTGTGGTAGTTGCTCATGGCACAGATACCATTGCCTATACTGCCAGTGCCATTGCCTTTATGCTTTCTGATATTCCAAAGCCGGTCGTTCTTGTGGGAAGTCAGCGTTCCAGTGACAGACCCAGCAGCGATGCTTCTCTAAACTTAATCTCTGCAGTTAGAGTTGCTCTGAGCGATATAGCTGAGGTTGTTGCTGTTATGCATGCCGGAAGCAGCGACGAAGGATGCGCAATTCAGAGGGCAACAAAAGTTAGAAAGATGCATTCCTCCAGAAGGGATGCTTTCAAGAGCATCGACTCTCTACCTATTGGTGAGGTGAGAGGAGACAAAATAACAACCTTTCAGGAGTACAACATGAGGTCAGAAGGGGAGGTAAAGCTTGATGATAGACTCGAAACAGATGTTGCCCTTCTGAAGATTTATCCAGGGTTTCCTGAGCAGCTTTTTGATTATTATATTGAAAACTTCAGAGGTATTGTCATAGAAGGTACAGGCCTGGGTCATGTGCCGGAAAATCTGATTTCAAAGCTGGAGGAAGCCAGAAATAAAGATATGCCAGTTGTCATGACATCTCAAACTATTTTCGGCAGGGTGAATATGAAAGTTTACTCCACCGGAAGAAAACTTCTAAAGGCAGGGGTTATTTCAGGTAGAGATATGCTACCTGAAGTAGCTCTTGTCAAGCTCATGGTGGCTCTCGGCAGATTTAAAGAGTATGGTGAAGTAAGAAGTTTTATGGAGAGAAATATAGCTGGAGAAGTTTCAGAAAGAAGTCTTTACAATACTTTTTTTTAAGGTTGCCTTTTTACGCTGAAATATGGCAGGTAACATCTTTGGCAAGGTTTTTAGAGTAACAACTTTTGGAGAAAGTCATGGCTCTGCAGTTGGAGCAGTTATTGATGGCTGTCCCGCAGGTTTAGAAATTTCAGAGGATGATATCCAGAGGGAACTTGACAGACGGAGACCAGGGCAGAGCAATATAACAACCACAAGAAATGAAAAGGATGAGGTAAAAATCCTATCTGGAGTCTTTGAAGGTAAAACTCTTGGCACAAGTATAGCTCTGATGGTCTGGAATAGAGATGTGGAGTCTGACTCCTATACACCAATAAAAGACCTGCCAAGACCTAACCATGCCGACCTTACATACCAACTTAAATATGGCTTCAGAGATTACAGGGGGGGCGGAAGAAGCTCGGGCAGAGAAACTCTTGCAAGGGTTGCAGCAGGTGCCATTGCAAAGAAGCTTCTATCAATATTGAATGTCAAAATTATTGGCCACACCATTAAAATAGGTAATGTTGAAGCTGAAAAAGTAGCTTTTGAAAGGCTTGAAGAGGCAGAAAACAATGCTGTAAGGTGTGCAGACAGTAAAGCTGCTGAGACCATGATTAAAGAAATTGAAAGGGTAAAGGAAGAAGGAGATTCCATAGGTGGTGTGGTTGAAGTAGTTGCTATAAACATTCCTGCAGGACTGGGAGAACCTGTTTTTGACAAGCTAGATGCTGAACTTGCTAAGGGTGTGATGTCCATAGGTTCTGTAAA
This sequence comes from Methanobacteriota archaeon, assembly GCA_003229935.1. Lineage (GTDB taxonomy): Archaea > Hydrothermarchaeota > Hydrothermarchaeia > Hydrothermarchaeales > BMS3B > BMS3B. Next base: position 4,106 of record QIGD01000047.1, read on the forward strand.
AGGTGTAGAGATAGGAGCAGGTTTTAACGTGGCAGAAAGAAAAGGTTCTGAAAATAATGATGAATTTTATTATAATGGCGAGATAAAAACCTACACCAATAATTCAGGAGGTATTCTCGGAGGAATAAGCAATGGCATGCCCATTGTTATAAAAGTAGCAATAAAACCCACACCTTCAATATCAAAACCCCAGAAAACTGTAAATCTCAAAACATATAAAGAAGAGACTATTGTGATTAAGGGTAGACATGACCCCTGTATTGTTCCCAGAGTGATGCCTGTGTGCGAAGCTATGGTAGCTATAACTATTGCAGATTTCGCAATAAGAAATGGTAATATAAATCCAAATCTGGTGAGTATATGAAAGAAATTTTTGCACTTCACAATCTTGAAAGGCTGATAGAGATTAAGAGAGATAACAGTGTTATTGTTCTTCTGCCAAGAATAGACATTGAAATTTCACCCACAAACGGTGATAATCATATGAGACTTATCAACTCCACGCTGGATGAAGTTATAAAAAAGGGTATAGATTTTCCAGATAATATCTGCCTTAAAACTGTAGAGAGTATACTTGATGCTATTCCAGATATTGAACATATAAAAGTGAGGATGGAGGCTGAATATGTAGTATTCAGAAAAACCCCTATAACACAGCACGAGACTCAGGAGATGTTCAAAATCCTTGCAAGGGCTGAGAAGAAAGGAGATAGAATAGTAAATCTGATTGGTGCAGAGGTCACAGGAATTACCGCCTGCCCATGTGCCTATGAAGGTATATTAGAAAAGTCCAGACATAACCTGAAGGAAAAGAAATTTGATGATAGTGATATTTCAACTATTCTCAACTCTGTAGCTATAGCAAGCCATAACCAGAGAAATATATCAATACTTCTGATTGAAGTGCCCAGAGGTGAGAATATAGATGTTGAAGATATTATTGAAGTTCTTGAAACATCTATGAGCTCAAGGCTTTATGAAGTACTTAAAAGAGAAGACGAAGTGGATGTTGTATATAGAGCTCATCTTAACCCGAATTTCGTTGAGGATACAGTCAGAAAAATTCTTCTGAATGCCCTGGATAAATTCCCAGAGCTTCTGGATATATCCAATGTTTTTGCCAGTAGCGAAAGTCTTGAAAGTATACATCAGCACAATGCTATGGCGGAATGTAGTACGACTTTCGGAGAACTTAAAAGGGCAAGTAATATTAAGACTATAATACAATAACCTATATATATGAGGCAAGAAGATACTTGAATAATAATGTTCAAGCCTTTTCAAGAGGTATATTCATGTATTATGCTAAGGCTACAGGCAGTGAAGACGACATAGTTGGTAGGTTAGAGGCACTGCGAAGGAGAGCACCATCTGGTGTTGAAGAAGGGGGAAAACCTGAAAAAGTAAAACCTGTAAAGCCACCGGACGATGACAAAAGAAAAAGATTGTACCGGATTGTTGGATTAGGGGTAATTGCTATTGTTATACTTGGACTGTTCTTTGTAGGCTATGTAAAAGTTATAAAGCCTATGAACCAGAGGGAAGTTGTGCTTAGTATTAAGCATGAACAGGCCACCCAGCTTATCCTTCAAGGCCAGAAAATTATACGGGGGAAAATAATGGTTGCCTTTTCAGGTTTACCCCCCGCATATCAGACAGAAGAAAAAACACTTTTTGAGCAGGTAGATAAAGCCAGAAGTATTGATGAACTCAAGGCTATAGATTATCAAACTGCTGCTGATATTAGCTGGAGAGAGTATCTCACGTCCAAACTTAGCGAAAAGAATAAAGAGGCCCCTGTTGGAACCACAGTTGTGCTCAAGGTAGGAACTCATTCTTTCAATGGCTATAGAGAAGCTCTGGCTGCTCTTTCTACACTGAGTTATACAGCACTTAAAACAGCTTATATTGAGGAGATAGGCAATGTATATGTACCTATTCTCCTCTCCAGAGAGCAGGCTGCAGGCGGCTTTTTGATGCCAGGAGATTCTGTAAATATTTACTATACTAATAAGGGAAATACAACTGCCATAGTTAAAAATGCAAAGGTTGTCGCATATCTGATGGCAACTGCATCAATAAGTCTATCTGAAAACGAGAACAGAATAGTCTCTGGTCAGGGTGGAGGAGCAAAGGGTGAAGGCACCATATCTACAGGAGGTGTCGCCTCTCTAAAAGGGCCCATAAGTATAGGTATGAAGCAGAGCAGTTCCAGCACGAGATATAGTGTCAATCTAGAAGAGGTGGAAAAAGCAGCAGCCGCAGGAAAACTTAATCAGGATTATATTACAAATGTGCTTTCCAACTATGGCATAAAGCTCACCAAAATTGAGATTGAATCACAGATAGGCAACTTTAACCAGCAATATATCGTCCTGCTTGAAATGAATGGAAATGAAGCCATAAGTTTGATATCCAAGACATCCTCGGACGTTGATAGAAAGAATATACAGCTTGTCCTTTCAAAACCTTCTTCTTGGATGGGTAGATAGGAGGTTGCAGATTGAAGTATCTTTATATCTTCCTAATCTTATTACTAACAGCAGTACCAGTTTATTCAGACGTGGGTATCTCGCTTGTCAGTGTACCTCAGGGCTCTGTTTCTAAGGTCACAAGTCATCTCAATGCAAGAATTGAAAACATAGGATATGACAGAGCTTTTGTTGCTCTACCTCAGGGGTGGAAGATAAATCCTATTGACAATTCGGTTAAAGCCTATGCTGTCAGAAGGGCAATCTGGAGAATATATTCCTCTCCCATAAGAAGTGATAACCTTTTCGGGACTGACCATGTTTACAATATGTTCGATTACATTCAAATGGTGCAGAATACAGAGATAAATAATAGAGAGGGCTGGTGGCTTATGCCCAATGAGGGTATAATAATAAATATAAAACTTACACTTCCCGCATCTGGAGAAGTTGACCCAATGAAAGTTCAGGAAGAAAACCCTAATATCCTTGTGAGAAATTGGAATCAGGAGTTTATTTTAGATGTTTCTTCTAATGGGGTAATAACAGCACCCTGGGTTGTGATGGGTGCCACCCTCACAACGGCTTCACCTCCTCCACTTGGAGACTCAAATAAAATCAGCACCATGGATTTCTACTACATTAAAAGCTACAGGAAGAAATATGAGAGAAACTATAATATTTCTGCCTGGGACAAATGGTTTCCTGTTAAAAACTCCCTTACATATGCTTTCAAACCTTCCTACAATTCTGGAAATTTTAGCGAATTCTCCCAGCCGCCAGAGAAAAACAATTATGTAAGACCTGTATGGCGTACATCTGGCCTAAAGCAGATAGAATATACATATGACTGGGTGCAGGGAAAGGAGATAAGTGGTATAAGCCTTCTGAATAATGACTTCAAGAATATTCCCTCGTGGTCTGCGTGGTTCTATGATTACTGATGGTGAAATTGCAGCCTTTGAAGTGGGAATAAAGCTTGGTGCACTTTTTCATCAGTTTATAGGAACTCCAGTCAGTGTAAAAACAAAGCCTTCTCTTGAAAAGGCTATGGAGGAAGCCATGAAAAATCAACCTTATGTTATAGAAGCTGAAGTGAAAATAGATGAAGAAATGTTAAGAAATTCATTAAAAAAACCATTTGGGTATGTTTCCCTTGAAGGTAAGATGATATATACAAGAGTCAGGATTAAATTTAGAAATACCTCCTTTACCGGCGTGCTTGAGTATTCCTCTGAAATAGATTATCCTGAGATGAAGCTTGTTGAATAACTGTGAACTACCCACGACTAAAGTCGTGGACTTCCTGAGTCATAGGTGTATCTTGTGCTAGACCTCGAACAGGCATCAAATCGGTGTATCCCA
>QIGD01000048.1 GCA_003229935.1 Methanobacteriota archaeon
TAAATTATGATAAAGGGTTCGCAAAAATCAGAAGTGGGATAGAAATGTTGTTTAAAGTCGCTAAAAGAGTCTTTAAACAGAATAATGTCCATGTATATTACACTGATAAAATGCATTATAAAATATATTTTATACAGTATATATCCTCAATACTTATACAGTTCTGTAAAGATAAAAATGTCAGTATTAACAGATTAATAGAAAGAGTAGAAAACGATATCTCTATATACTGAAATACACTATAATATACTGAAAAATAGGATAGATATATCAATAATAAATGAAATTAGTAAGATATTCTGAAGTTGAATATGGTTGGGGTAAATTCATATGAAAAGTATATATTAATCAGAAAAAATGTGTCTAAGATAAAACAAAAGAGTTATATTGAAAAAGAACTAAATTTGGAGAAATGCTTTAAACTCAGAGGGATAATGTTTGGCTGGTTGGAGTAGGTAGACTATCATTACCAGTATCGTACCTTTTGCATTTTCAAAGATAACTGAAAAGAGTGGCAATGGACGGTGGCTCACATAACTGCATTTTCCGCATCTTTGCTCAACCCACCTCTGAGCAGTAATTCCACAACAGAAAGAATATAAAGATATTGTAAGCCATTAATGATTCCTTTTTCCATGCAAAAGTATTTTCCAGCCTGCAAAACTGTTTCATTTACCAGTCATGAGTTTATTAGACTCTACCCATTTAGAGTGATGAAGAGTATGTTACGGTGCTTTCTTTTCCGCCAGCTTTTTACCGAGCCTTACGGCCTCTATGTAAACATCATCACTCATTCTGAAACCAGTCTTCACCAAGGTTTCCATGTCTTTGAGATAATCATCAAAACTGAAGACCCCATTTTTCAAAGCTTTTAATAGCACGAATATAGTTCCCTTGGGAACAAGTCCCATAACCTCTGCAACAAACCTTGCATGACTCTGGTCTACCAAAATTCCGCTACATTTTAAATTCAATGCCAGAGATATCGCTTCTACTTCACCCTTATCGATGCCATACTCCTCCAATCTCTTCATTTCAGTGGCTTTCTTAACTATGACCCACCCCTCTTTCACCGCTTCCTCCACTAGAAGAGCATCTGGATATTTCTCTTCCTTGCCTCTGGTCACTACCTCCCGATAGACTTCCTCTGGAATGCATACCTCCACAAAAAATTCTTTGAGCAAATGAAGCCTATTCAACTTAGTAAGACATATAAGCGGCGTTGAATTGCTTACAATCATTCTTTTGCTGCCTCAAAATCTTTCCTCAAGTCCTCTATGGAGTACTGAAAGGGCACCCCTGCCTCCGCTGCAATCTGCATCATCTCCCTCAAAGAAGTCTCTGCCATGCGAGATGCCTTGGCGAGGGTTATCTTCCCCTCCTTGTACTCATTCAAAGCCTGCTCGATTTGCCATTTCCTCAATGCATCGCTTAGAAGGCGTCTTATTACAGTAGATTTGTCCAGCTTTTCCTTATTGGCTATGCGTGCAATTTTTTCTTCTATTTCTTTCGATACCCTCGTTGTAATAGTTACACCCATTTTATCCACCGTATTAAATTGTTCTCTTTTTAATACAAAAAATTAACAACGCATGAATTTCTATAGAGAACCTTCTCTTTCCTTTTTGTGCTTTATAAAAAAGCCTTCAATCATGATATATGTTAATGAAGGGAAGAGATAAAGTAGGTGCTGAGATGAACTTTACTGTACTCGCACATAATACCATCAAGGACACTGAAAAGGGCAAGATTCTGATCACTAATGGGTGAACTCGTTTCTCTAATGACAAATATGGCAGCAATGAGTTTCAGAAGAATGGACCTGGCAAGGTGCCCTACTGCCTTTAAAAGGCTATAAAAAGATTACTTTTTTTATAATAGGGGGATAACACAGCAATTTCAGAATTTTTGTGTGAAATCAAAGGATTGCCGAAGGCTCTTTTGATAGTTACGGTGGAGTACAAGAAATCAACGGGAAAAAGATACATTTTCTTTAATTTCAACTCCTCTCTCAGGTGATTTTATGGCAAAAAAGGCGATTCATCCCCTCGCTTTCGCAAAGAGTATTCTTGCCAAAACAGATAAAAAAAGAAGAATCCTCAGCCCTTAAAGCTGCAGCTTCCAGCAGTGAAGTTCTCGCAGGTTCTCCATACCTCTTTTGTTCTCCAGCTATGTGCACAGGTATGGTAAATACAGCACATTTTGCAGGAATCCTGCTCTCTATCACATTTTACCTCAATAAATTCCTGTTTTGACGCAGTACAGTTCATTTTATTCCTCCTTTGGAGCTGGTCTGAATTTATATCCATAATAAATCAGGCCTGCATCACCATCTTCGCCTATCTTCCTGAAGACTCTCTCAACTGGCATTCCTATATAAATCTCATTAACATCAGCGTCCACAATCTGAGTGGTGAGCATTGGCCCTTCTTCAAGTTCAACTATGCCCATTATATAAGGGGAAACCATATCAAAACCATCCGGTGGAGTTCTTATAATTGTATAGGTAACCACCTCACCTTTACCTTTAAGCTTATAATCTTCAAGTTCACCTATCCTCCTACATTTCGGGCAGAAATTTCTAGGAGGAAAGTAAATACTTTTACAGCTTTTACACTGTTTACCTATAAGATCATATCTACTCTTTATATTTCTCCAGAATCTCGGAATACTCATAATATCACCTCATTTCTCAAGAATATGCACAACAGCCGTGCCGCCGCTGCCGCCTACATTGTGAGTAAGACCTATATCAGCATCAACCTGACGTTTCCCAGCCTCGCCTCTAAGCTGAAGGGCAATCTCAACCACCTGTGCCACACCAGTGGCTCCAACAGGGTGCCCTTTTGCTTTAAGTCCACCAGATGTATTAACCGGTATCTTTCCACCCCTCTCAGTCAGCCCTTCTTCAGTGGCTATTCCACCCTTACCCTTTTCAAAAAAACCAAGACCCTCTATTGCCACAATCTCACCTATTGTGAAGGCATCGTGCACCTCAGCTACCTGAATATCTTTCGCATCCTTTTTAGCTCGCTTGTATGCTTCTTCTGCTGCATTCACAGTCGCATCCACAGTAGTAATCTTCTCCCTGCTGTGCAGAGATATGGTGGAAGAAGCCTGACCAGAGCCAGTGATATATACCGGGTTATCTACAAAATCCTTTGCCTTCTTTTCACTGGCAAGAATTACACAGGCAGCACCATCAGTTATAGGTGAGCAATCCAGAAGCCTCAGAGGGTCAGCTACAAGAGGAGAGTTGATAACCTGTTCTACAGTAATTTCTGTGTGATACTGAGCATAGGGATTATCCATTGCATTTCTATGGTTCTTGACACTCACCATTGCGAGTTGTTCTCTTGTTGTACCATACTCATACATGTGGCGTCTTGCCATCATTGCATATAATCCAGGGAAGGTCATTCCAAGAAAAGCTTCCCACTCAGTATCAGATGCAGTTGCAAGTGTCTGGGTTGTCTTCTCAGTCAGCACATCTGTCATTTTCTCTACACCGCCAGCCACAACAATATCATGCATCCCAGAATTGATAGCCATTATAGCCTGCCTCACGGCAAGTCCACCAGAGGCACAGGCAGCCTCAACCCGTGTGGAAGAAATAGGATTGAGTCCTGCTCTATCAGCTATCAGACTTGAAATGTGCTCCTGATCAATGAATCTGCCGCCTGACATATTACCAATATATATGGCACCGATATCCTTTCCGTCCATGCCAGCATCTTCAACAGCTGCAGCACCAGCCTCAACAAAAAGCCTTGTGAAGCTTGAGTCCCACATCTCTCCAAATTTTGTTAAACCAAGACCAATAACAGCGACTCTATTCATTTTTCACACCCTTATTTTCTTTCTCAGCTTTACATATATAGCATAGTCAATGTAAACCTTATCTGAAATATAATCTTCCACCAGAGGAGCCAAAGGTCTCTTTTCCTCAATGGAATCCTCGACAACAAGAGAAAAAGCATCACTACCTGCACCTGAGCCGAAGGAGGTTAGAAGTATTTTCTGTCCTGGTTTTGCTATGTCAAGCACTTTTGCAAGACCCAGAATTGAAGAGCCAGAGTAGGTATTACCTATTCTGTCCACAAGAATACCTGCTTCAAACTGCTCCTTCTCAAAGCCCAGCTTCTTTGCAACAACTCGCGGAAATTTCCCGTTAGGCTGATGGAAAACTGCAAAATCAAAATCCTCTGGTCCCTTACCCAGTGAATCCATCAAACCTTTTGCTGCACTGGAAACATGCTTGAAATAGGCAGGTAGACCAGTAAATCTTCCTCCATGCCTTGGATATGGCTGGCCCTCTCTACGCCAGAAATCAGGCGTATCTGTAGTAAAGGAGTAGGTTGCTTCTATTGTTGCCAGTGGATTGTTCTTACCAATTATATATGCTGCACCTCCACCTGCTGCTGTATATTCAAGCGGATCACCTGGAGCACCCTGTGCAGTATCAGAACCTATAGCCAGACCATATTTAACCATCCCACTTTTTACAAGAGCCAGAACTGCCTGCATTGCAGCAGTCCCTGCTTTACAGGCAAACTCAAAATCAGCAGCAGTTAGCTCAGGGGTTGCATCCACTGCTTCTGCAACTATGGTTGCCGTGGGTTTGACTGTATATGGGTGACTCTCCGAACCCACATAAATCGCACCTATCTCCTTTGCACTAATTTCAGCCCTGCTAAGAGCATTTCTGGCAGCCTCAACTGCTATTGTGGCAGCATCCTCATCTATACCAGCGACTGCCTTCTCCCCTATCATCAAACCCTTCTTGACACTCTCACCATCATTACCCCACACCCTTGCTATTTCCTCAGTCTTTATTCTGTATCTTGGTATATAAACACCATAACCAACTATTCCTTCCAAATTTACACCTCCTATCTGGTTTTTCTTCTGAGGTCTCTTACAAGCTCCTGACTACTCTCCTGCCTTGATATAATTACAGGAATCCTTTCCTTCTCAGCTATCTTTAAAGCAAGCCTGTCTACCTCTTCGAGACCATGTAGCACAACCAGGCCAGGTTTTAAACTTGAAACCCTTATGGCTATAAAGGGTGACCTTCCACTTGAAACCTTGGTGAACACAAGAGCCCTCTCAGAAGTTAAACCATAAATCTTTAAAAACTCTTCGCTGCTGAGCTCTATAATTGCCTTGAGACTGTCAATTACAGTGTAGCCATAGACCTTCCTCTTCGCAAGGTCACTATTGGCTATAATATCACCCTTCACAATCTTTGCGAGGTCTCCACATCTCATGGGAACTGAAAACTCACGAATATCAAGAATAGCCGACGTATTAATGTTGTTTCCCGCCATTCTCTCATAAGCTCTTATTACTCTTGCTCCGCGCATTTCATCTTCGCTGAGAAGAGCTTCCACTATTTTTTTTACCATACCCACGCCTGGAGACTTTCGCCTTCCATTCTCATAGTCGCTTATTACAGAGGTTGAAATTGTCAGAGAGGTTGAAAGCTCCTTCTGGGTAAGCCCGAAGATTTCTCTCCACTTCTTCATTGCATCGCCAACACTTTCAGACAGCACTATTTCTCCAGCAATCTTTATGCCAAGTTCCTCTCTTACACTCACATCTTCACCTCTACTTACTACACCCTTCTCCAATATAACCTTTACGGCAAAAAGGCCATATTACCACGGCAATTGCCGTATTTTCTGTTGTTAATCCTCTTCCTTTTTTCACGGGGCTGTAGGGTAGCCTGGCCATCCTCGCGGCTTCGGGAGTCGTGGACCTGAGTTCGAATCTCAGCAGCCCCATTTAAGTTTATGGAGGTGTCTAATATGAAGATTAAAATGCCTGTAATAATGGTCAATGTAAAGGCTTACAGTGAGAGTATGGGAGATAAGGATATAGCTCTGGCAAGGGCATGCGAGGAGGTGAAGGAGGAGCTTGGTGTAAGTATAGCCTATGCACCACAGATGGTTGATCTGGCTCTCGTGGTAAGAGAGGTTAATATTCCTGTTCTCGCCCAGCATGCAGAAGCTTTTTTACCAGGGTCAAAAACAGGTTATACTGTTCTAGAGGCTGTTAATGAGGCTGGAGCCTCTGGTACATTAATCAATCACTCTGAGCACAGACTTGAACTTGCTGATATAGATTTCCTTGTTTCAGAGGCAAGAAAGCTTGACCTCTATACTGTTGTATGCACAAACAATATTCCTGTTAGCATGGCAGCAGCAGAACTCTCGCCGAACTGTATAGCAATAGAACCACCAGACTTGATAGGCTCGGGTATACCAGTATCAAAGGCAGAACCGGAAATAGTTAAGATGAGTGTGGAAGCTGTAAAGGATATAAATAAGGATATAGCTGTGCTTTGCGGTGCAGGTATAAGCACAGGTAAAGATGTTAAGGCTGCTCTTGAGCTGGGTGCCGAAGGTGTGCTTCTGGCAAGCGGTGTTGTTAAAGCAGAAAACCCAAAAGAGGTACTTCTTGACCTTGCAAACGGAACATAAAATTTTCTTATACTGCTGGGATAGCATGTACATACTTCAAAATTAAATTTTATTTTTACACTCGTTATATTTCTTTATCTGGATGATTGGAGTTTTTGAAGTCAGTCAAAAGCTGCAGGATGGTGGATAGCATAGCCTCAAATTCTGAATATGAACTAAAATGTAGAGAATGTGGCGGAACTGATTTATATCATGATTACGACCGTGCAGAGATAATTTGTAATAACTGTGGTTTAGTGGTTGATTACAATATGATTGATTCAGGACCGGAGTGGAGGGCCTTTGACAGTGAACAGGTAGTTAAACGTACGAGAACAGGGGCACCCCTGACATATCTGATTCATGATAAAGGGTTGAGTACAACTATTGACTGGCGTAATAAGGATAGCTCTGGTAGAGATATTCCTTCAAAACAGAGAGCTCAACTTTATAGAATGAGGAAATGGCAGCAGCGCATAAGGGTAAGCAATGCAAAAGAAAGGAATTTAACCATTGCTTTAACCGAATTGAATAAGATTGCGTCAAAACTTGATTTACCAAAAAACGTTAGAGAAACTGCTGCTGTTGTTTATAGAAAGGCTGTCGATAAGGGATTGATAAGGGGAAGAAGTATTGAAGGGGTGGTTGCCGCTTGCATATATGCAGCCTGCAGAAAGTGTCTTGTGCCGAGAACTCTCGATGAGATTGCCGAGGCTGCAATGATTGACAGGAAGGAGATAGGAAGGATATACAGATTCACACTGAGAGAGCTTGGAATTAATCTTTCGCCAACAACACCCATAGATTACATACCAAGATTCTGCTCTGCTCTTGGATTGAGCAAGGATGTGGAAATTAAAGCTATCGATATCCTGAATAAAGCAATGAATATGCAGCTCACCTCAGGGAGAGGACCAACCGGTGTTGCTGCAGCAGCCATATATATTGCTTCTGTTCTTATAGGAGAGAGGAGGACACAGCAGGAAATAAGTGAAGTTGCAGGAGTGACTGAAGTTACAATAAGAAACAGGTATAAAGAGATAGCAGAAAAGCTGGAAATTGAGATTACAATGTAATCTGTTATCTCTGCTTAACTTTTTTTAACTTTATATTGTGTTTTTCAAACTTTTCTTAAATAGACTGAGTGTGTATTATAGAAAGAATTGGTGATTTGTGCCATGAATACACAAAATATTCCGCAGAGATATAAGCAATAGAATAAGTAGAGAAGCAAGACCAGAGCTTTTTATCGAATATACGGATGCTGAAAAGATAGAATTACCAGAGCCACAGAAACAGAGGAATGCCTCTCTGGGAATATATTTCAAGGAGGATGTCCTTGAGATAAAGCCTACTTAATTACAACAATTATTTATCTTATTATAGAATATAATCAGTATTCCCTTAAGTATGTTTAATATTAATAGTACTAAATATAAGATAATAG
>QIGD01000049.1 GCA_003229935.1 Methanobacteriota archaeon
GAGCTGTTATTGGCCAGTACTATGTGGGGCACACTGAGAGTTTCCTCTCTGTTTAATGCCCCGCTTACAGAGCAGGGGACTTGAGGAGCATCCTCTGGTGTGTTCTTTAACTCTACCAATAACTGCTGCATTTTTCAATGCCTCCTAATCAACCTGTTACCCTTGCCTCTCACGAGACAAGCCCACGACTTTAGTCGTGGGTGATTGACTTTTCTCTCCTTACAGATTCAACAAGTTCAGCAAGTTTATTAAGAGCCTCCAGAGGACTCAACTTGTTAACATCTATAGCTCCAAGTTCCTCTTCAACCTTACTTGGCATAGTAATATCGAATAGAGTTTTCTGTCCACTATCCCCCAGCACCTTTTCCAGCTTTTTCCTTCTCAGGCGTTTTGCTATAAGCTTCTCATCCACCACTTCTTCCTCTTCAATCCTTTTCAGTACAGTAAAAGCATTATCAATAACTTCCCGTGGCAATCCAGCCAATCTTGCTACCTGAATTCCATAACTCCTATCAGCACTTCCTTCTCTTACCCTTCTGAGAAATATTATATCATTGTCAGTCTCCTGAACTTCAATATGGTAGTTTTTTACACCATTCTGGACTTTTTCCAACTCAGCAAGGTGATGATAATGAGTAGCAAAGAGAACTTTACATTTTATTCTTTCATTGAGGTACTCTGCCACAGCCCAAGCAATACTGAGACCATCAAATGTGCTTGTACCTCTTCCTATCTCATCAAGAATGACAAGACTGTTACCTGTGGCGTTATTCAGGATATTGGCAGTTTCCTGCATCTCCACCATGAAAGTGCTTCTCCCTGAAGCCAAGTCATCACTCGCTCCCACCCTTGTGAATATCCTGTCTACAACGCTTATCTCAGCTTTCGAGGCTGGAACAAAGCTACCCATCTGGGCAAGAAGCACTATAAGAGCAACCTGTCTCAGGTATGTGCTCTTCCCCGCCATATTTGGCCCCGTTATTATAAGATGTTTTTCATTTCTGCTCAGCTTCGTACCATTGGCTATAAAATTATTGAGTGTTTTTTCCACTGTGGGGTGCCTGCCCTCTTCGATTATAATCTCCTCACCATCACTTACTTCAGGCTTGACATAAGAGTTTTCATAGGCTGCTCTCGCCAGAGAAACAAGCACATCCAGCCCGGCTATACTCTCTGCTATAGTCTGAATATTTTCTGTCTTCTCTGCACAGGCTTCTCGGAGTTTCTGGAATAAAGAATATTCCATTTCCTTAATCTTTTCCTCTGAGCCTAAAATAAGAGCCTCCTTTTCCTTAAGCTCTGGTATAATAAAACGCTCAGCATTTACCAGAGTCTGCTTTCTGATGTAACTTTCTGGAACATACTTCAAATTGGATTTTGTTACATTGATATAATAGCCAAAAACAGAGTTGTAGCTAACCTTAAGAGAGGATATTCCAGTACGTCTTCTCTCCCTTTCCTCCAGCTTGATTATCCAATCCTTCCCATCAAATACAGCTTTTTTAAGCTCATCCAGTTCAATGCTGAAGCCCTCTTTTATCATTCCTCCTTCTCTGACTGTGGCAGGGGGATTATCCTCAAGCGCTTTTTCCAGTAGAGCGGTGAGTTCTTCAGGAGGGTCAATATCACTGGCTAACTCTTTAATTAAATCTGAGCTTAAGCTCTCGAATGCATTTTTTATCTCAGGCAGAGAAGACAGCGAGTTATTCAGGGCAAGAAGGTCTCTGGCATTAGCACTCCCATAGCTCACTCTAGCTATTATTCTCTCCAAATCCCTTATATCTCCAAGCCTCTCCTCAATCTTTTCTCTCTCAAAGCTTTTTGTATATAGCTCTTCAACAGCTTCGAGGCGCCTCTTTATTTCCTCTACATTCTTTAGAGGACGTAGAATCCATTTCCTTAGAAGCCTTCCCCCCATTGGGGTTGAAGTGTAGTCAAGAACTTCCAGAAGGGTTCCTTTTTTTGAACCATCTCTGAGGTTTCTGATGAGCTCGAGATTATGCTCGGTTATGCTGTCTATTATCAAATACTCCTCCTGCGAATATAGTCTGATACTAGAGATATGCTCAAGAGTTGACCTCTGGGTTTCTTTCAGGTAGGAGAGGGCTGCACCAGCCGCACTTATAGCAAGACTCTTTTCCTCCAGTCCCAGACCCCTGACATCATTGATTTTAAAGTGTTCCCAGATTGCTCTGGAGGCAAGAGAATGAAGAAAGGCTTCATCTCTATAAGGAGTTATACTTACCCCATAACTTTTAATTTCACCCTCAAGTTCAAATAAGCTCTCCTCAAGAATAACCTCAGCAGGTTTTTGCATAGCGATTTCATCAAGAAGCTTCTCCTTTGCTTTCTCTGCGGTGAATTCAGTTACAAGAAATTCACCAGTGGAGAGTTCCACAATAGCCAATCCATAGCCCTCTCTACTATGTGAGATAGCAGCAAGATAGTTGCTACTCTTTTCCTCAAGGAGATTGTCTTCCATCAATGTACCGGGAGTTACCACTCTTACAACATCTCTCCTGACAAGCTTTTTTGTCTTCTTTGGGTCTTCAACCTGTTCACAGATGGCTATCTTGTAGCCTTTTTTTACAAGTTTGGCCAGATAGGGGTCAAGTGCATGATATGGTATGCCTGCAAGAGGGATATCCTTGCCCATCTCCCTGCCTCTAGTAGTGAGAGTTATTCCCAGTTCTCTGGAACCTAACTTTGCATCTTCAAAAAACATCTCATAGAAGTCACCGGCTCTGAAGAATAGTATAGCATCAGGGTAAAGCTTCTTGAATTTATGCCATTGCTCCATCATTGGCGTTGTGTCCATAAGTTTATATATACTCTTCCTTTATTAAAACTTTCAATTGAAAAACTTTGTAACCTTATTATTCTACGGTTACGCTTTTTGCAAGAGCTCTTGGCTTGTCCACATTTCTTCCAAGTTTCACTGCCACATAATAGGCAATAAGCTGGAAGACTGGAGAGAATATAAAGGGTGAGAGAAGCTCGCTTGTATCAGGAAGAGAAATAACTTCATCTTCATCAACTTTACCCTGAGAAATAATAAGCACCCTGCCATCTCTGGCACTGACTTCCTGGATATTGCTGAGCATCTTCGCTCTATTTTCAATGTCAGATGGAAGAAAGGCAACAGTAGCCATATTCTCATCTATTAGCGATATAGTACCATGCTTCAGAAGACCAGCACTCATTCCTTCGGCATGAAGATATGTTATCTCTTTGAGTTTAAGAGCAGCCTCTTCTGCAGTTGGCGTATTTATTCCTTTGCCAATAAACAGGTAGTTACTGACATTGAAAAAACTATCAGCCTTACCTTTTATCTCCTCCTCAATACTGAGCACCTGCCTCACCTTATCCAAAATCGAGTCGAATTCCTCCTCAATAACTTTTATATCTTTCCCTTCGAGCTTTGCCAGCTCTATAGCAAGGCGGAAGAGGACACTTAACTGGGATGTGTAGGTTTTTGTGGCTGCCACCGATACCTCCATGCCGGAACTCTGCATTATAACATACTCAGCAAACCTTGTTGCAGTGGAGCCTATAACATTCACTATAACGCCAATCTCTGCACCCTTTTTTTTTGCGAAGCGCATGGCAGAAAGAGTGTCGTAGGTCTCGCCACTCTGGGTTACTCCTATTACAAGGGTTTTATTATCTACAACAGCCCTGTTCTCAAGCTCACTGGAGTCTACAGCCACAACAAGCTCTCCGGCAATTTTTGAAAACCAGTACTCAGCAACTTCACAGGCGTGTAAGCTTGTGCCTGCTCCCGCTAAATAAATCTTCTCAGCTTTTTGCATAGCTTCTGCAACAGCATGAATTTCCTCAGGATATATGTTCTGGGCAGAGGTTATTGTTGAAGGCTGTTCATGAATTTCCTTGATCATGAAATAGGGGTAACCTTCTTTCATGGCAGCCTTCTCAGTCAGCTCTATTTCAAGAATATCCTTATCCAGCTTCTTGCCAGTTATTATACTCTTTACCTCAACGGAATTTCCTGTGATTACAGCATATTCATCGTCATCGAGAGGAATTGCTTTCCTTGAATGAGCGAGAAATGCTGAAACATCACTGCCTACAAAATTCCCTCCATCACCCAAACCTATGAGCAGAGGGGACTCCTTTCTTGCAACTATTATCCTGTCAGGTTCTTCTGAAGAGATTACAAGCAGGGCATAAGTCCCATTGATTTTTTTTAAAGCATTGATAACAGCCTCTTCAAGGTTCTGTTTATAGTTCTCCTCAATGAGATGAACAAGTACCTCCGTGTCTGTATCAGAAGTAAATCTGTGCTTTTTCTCAAGCTCTTTCCTGAGTTCTTTGTAGTTTGATATGATTCCATTGTGTACAATAGCAATTGTGCCAGAGCAGTCAAGATGAGGGTGAGCATTTTCAACAGTGACGCCTCCATGGGTTGCCCATCTTGTATGACCTATGGCAATGCATCCTGGAAGCTCACTCAAATTTATCCTTTCCTCTATTTCATCAATCATACCAGTAGCTTTTTTTACTCTGATTCTGCCATCTATGGCTGCAATGCCACAAGAGTCATAACCTCTGTATTCAAGCTTTTTAAGGCCTTCAAAGACATATCTACTTGCTCTGCCTGTACCCACATAACCTGTGATTCCACACATAATTACTCTGTACCTCCTTCCTCTATTGAAAGCGAGAGCATCCGTTTCTGGATATTCAGCTGGGGTTAAGTCCGCCTGAAGGCATCATACAGCCCATGCTATCTGATAGGACATTTTCAAACATAAATATTTAACCCTTTACTCACATCTCATATTTGAAAAGGAGAGGGTATGGGGTGTCTCAACTCCTCAAGAACTCTCTAAGTATATTTCCAAAGTCAACAAGTTCATTAATTCCTACTTTCTCTCCTTTCGATAGGCTCATCTCTGCTTTTCCTGGTCCAAAAGCCACAGCTTTCACTCCTTTTGAATTTATATTTCCAAGAACTACAGAACCTCCTATAGCTTCTATATTTACCTCTCCGTACTGTTCTATAGCTTTTTTCAGCTTTGTTACAATCTCCTCATCCTCATCTAGATAAAAGCTATCCACACTCTCAATAACATCAAATTTACAATCCAACCCTACCAGTGCCCTGTAAACCTTCTTTTTCATCTCGCCAGTCTCTCTTCCCCAGATATCCAGAATAATCTCTGCCTTACTGGGAAGAGAACTATATTTATGCTTTGCCACAAGTGACACCACTTCAATTTCGAGAAGTCTCAATCTCTCTGTTACATCAATAGCTCTGTACAGGGAACTTATTCCCTGCCCAGGATATGCAGAACTCCCTCCAACTGTTGATATTTCAATTTTTAGCCTTTCCAGAGCTGGCTGTTCATTTGCTACTTTAAGTTCCGTGGGGTAGACAACAATAGCAAAGTTTGATTTAATTTCAGGCAATCTTCTGTCTGAAACATCTGAAATAATCACCTCGATATTTTGAGGAGAGTTATGAGAGAGAATAGCAATAAAGGCTGCAATCGAACAATTAAAAAAAACTCCCTCACCTCTTACAAGCTCGCCTTCGATTTTAAATTCCTCTGGCACATAGGTGAAGAACAGAGCTACAGAGCTACTCTTATAACTTTTTATACCATGGATATAATCCTCACCATAGACTTTAAAGCCTGAATTCTTCAAAGCTTTTCTGAAATAATTCTTAACTTCACCCGGGGAAAGTGTGGAGATTTCAGACAGCACGCTTTTAATCTCATTTCGCATTTATTCACCCGGAAATTTAAGAAGCTCCTCTCTGAGAATTCTATTTATAAGCTTTCCATCAGCTTTACCTCTTACCTGCTTCATGACAACACCCATAAGTGGCTTCTCAGCAGCTTTTCCATGCTCTCTTATAAAGTCTTCTTTCTCCTTCAGAATATCTTTAATCAGCTCTCGCAAATCATCCTCATCAAAGCCTTTAAGGCCAAGACTTTCTCTTACCGTTTCAATTCTACTCTCAGGTTTCTCGCATAGAAATTTTAATACTTCAACCACAGCTTCCCGGGCAAGCTCGCCTCTCTCCGCCGCTATGAGTACCTCCTCGATTTTCTCCTCTGGTATTGCAGCTACACTGAAACCCTCTCTCCTTAACTCCTTCAGGGTTGAGAGCAGAACAGAAGCTGCAAAACCTGCAAATTTTTTATTGCCAGCTACAACCTTTTCGAAAAGTTCTGAGTACTCTGACCTTGCAAGCTGCTCTGCAAGAGCACTATTAAGTTTATAATCTACTTCAAGCCTCTTAGCCTTATGCTCAATAAGCTCTGGAAGATTTGATTCAGTCCACAGGAGCTTATCAGGACTTATGACAACAGGAGGTATGTCTGTCTCAGGATACATTCTCGCTGCACCGGGTAAAGGACGCATATATTTGCTTGAGCTATTCTTAAGTACCATTCTTGTCTCTTCTGGTATGCCATCGAAGGCAAGAAGCGCTCTTTCATGAACAGCTTCCAGCGCTTTTCTCGCTTTTGCATATCTCTCAGCCACAATTACAAAGGCATCCTCTTCAGAAAGACTGAGATTTCTCCTCACTTCGTCTACTTCCTCTGCCTCAATTCCATAGGCAGGAAGCTCATCACTGTGAAATATCCCGCTTACGCCTGCCTTAACTCTTGCATAGCCTGCAAGTTCAGGACCCAGCCTGCCTATGAGCAAACCAGAAAAGCCCTGCAGTCTCATCCCAAGAATTCTGCCTCTGTTCCCGAGCGCCTTCTTAATTATACCACTGTTTGATTTTCTGAATATATCTGTTAAATTATGAATTTTAAGCTTTATCTTATCCTTCCTTACCCTATTCTCAATTTCTTCTTTCACATCAAGAAGCAGCTTCTGTCTCTCTATCTCATTCTTTATAATCCAGGGTATTGAATCTAAATCCTGCACTCCCTTTATTTCAACCCTTGCTCCCCCTTCAATGCTTATATTTATATCCTGCCTTATTGTGCCTATACCTCGCTTCACCTTACCTGTTGACCTTAAAATATCTCCAATCTTTTTTGCAGCTTCTATGGCCTGCCCGGGAGTTTTTATATCAGGTGCAGTTGTAATTTCCACAAGAGGTATTCCGAGTCTGTCAAGACGATATACAACCCTGTTTCCTTCCTGCTTTATTTTTCTTGCAGCCTCCTCTTCAAGACAAATGATGGGAATCCTTACTTTACCCTGAGATGTATCAATATAGCCGTCGAAGGCAATAATGGCAGTCCTCTGGAAACCAGATGTGTTGGAGCCATCTATAACAAGCTTACGCATGAAGTGAATCTCATCAACAACCGGAGCTTTTAGAAGTAAAGCTATCTCGATGGCAGAATCCACCGCCTTTTCAGTGGGCTCGTGAGGGGGCTCTTCATCAAGCTCCACCAGACATGCATGGCTGTTATTAACTTCATATTCATAGTACTTTTTCTTGATGAATTCATCTAAAGCTGCCCTATCAATCTCTCCAAGCTCGCTCTGAGTTGGTCTCAACCTTCTTACCACTCTGGCATCGGGCTCGGCATCTGTAAGCTCACCCGGACACGAACAGAAGAGCTTTTTTGTTGCCAGCTGCTGATGAATCTCAAAACCTATTTTTACCTGCATCTTTATGAAAATAGATAATATAGGTATTAAAATTTTTGGTTGTAAGGCAGTTTATAACTAATGTCATGATTGCCTGAAAGGATTTTTTGGTACTGTCCTAATTCATACCGCAAAATGATACATTAAAAAATCGTGCCATGTCCACAGGTGTTCTGTTACCTCCTCTAACATTGCCGGAGAAGTCTTTCTTTCGAACTCGTTGATGAAATCCCAGTAGAACTGGAATAGATGGATAGCACAAGACAATCTCCTCTTATATTTTGAAAAGCATTTGGATTTGGTCTTTCGTACAAGCCTCCCGCACCGTTCCCGTAGTATCCCATTGAAGTTCTCGATATCTGTGGTTTCTATATCAGCATGAT
>QIGD01000050.1 GCA_003229935.1 Methanobacteriota archaeon
TTTCCCTATATTATGATTGTTTTTATCACTATATAAACTTTATGCTTATTTTCATCATTAGATTAAAATTTAATATTCATTATACAGTAACACATTCATCCAACGACTAAAGTCGTTGGTTTTCTGCTATGTTTGTCATAAATAAATTTTCTATTAGTCTTCATATATTTACCTCATATTTTTTTAAAATGACTTTTTGATATTTAAAGTTTTTTACTAGATTGGATTCATTCTACTTATTTTCCTAATTGAATCTTAAATTTAAGATTCAATATTACCATTTACACATAATATAAACCAAAAATGTGATAATAATGTGTAAAAGCAAAGCAGAGATGTGGTTGAAAATGTGGGGTACCAAGTAATAGACGACCATCTTCCATTTTCTATCTACATCTTCGACTTTTTACACAAAGCCAACCTATCCAAAAAGTTTAAATAGTATTGTCACTTAGGAGAGTTAGGTGAGCCTAAATGCAAGGAGATAAATTACCAAGTGGTGAGAAATACACACAGAGAGAAGGTAAAAAGGAAGATGTAGAAGGAATCAGAAGGCGAACCTGGAATTCATTTTCACCTAAACATTTAGTATCTCGACGATTACGCGGCATGATATCATTTCTCGGTGTGTTCGGCCCTGGTCTAGTCGTCATGCTAGCTGACACCGATGCAGGCAGTGTGATTACAGCCGCACAGAGTGGAGCAGTATGGGGCTACAAACTCCTTCTTCTGCAGGCTGTGCTTATCCCAGTACTGTATATAGTACAGGAGCTAACTGTACGGCTTGGCCTTGTCACCGGCAAAGGACATGGAGAGCTTATTCGCGACCATTTCGGCCAAAAATGGGCATGGGTTTCAGTAGGCACATTGACTCTGGCTGGCATAGGTGCACTTATTACAGAGTTCGCAGGTATAGGGGGAGTTGGAATGCTCTTTGGGATACCTCTCTGGGTCAGTGTTGGAATGGCTGTAACTTTCCTTGCAATAGTGGTATGGACAGGGTCATACTATTCAGTAGAGCGAA
This sequence comes from Methanobacteriota archaeon, assembly GCA_003229935.1. Taxonomy (GTDB): domain Archaea; phylum Hydrothermarchaeota; class Hydrothermarchaeia; order Hydrothermarchaeales; family BMS3B; genus BMS3B. Next base: position 1,025 of record QIGD01000050.1, read on the forward strand.
TCGCAATTATGATAGGTAGCTTTGAACTGGCCTTTGTCCTTGTAGCTCTGTGGGCCAGGCCCCAGCCATCTGAAATACTTGCTGGGCTCACGCAGATACCATGGGAAAACTCGGGTTACTTGTACCTTGCTGCAGCCAATGTGGGTGCGGTAATTATGCCATGGATGATTTTTTATCAGCAATCTGCAGTGGTAGACAAAGGGTTAACAATTCGCAATCTGCGTGCAGCCAGATGGGATACAGTCTGGGGGTCACTTATAACTCAGGTAATAATGGCTGCAATACTTATTGCTGCTGCTGCAACACTAGGCCAGAGCCACCCAGGCATACCTCTTGATACAGTGCAGCAGATTACCCATGCTCTTATTCCATTTCTGGGAAAGGACCTCGGAGTTCTATTCTTTGCTCTGGGTATGATTGGAGCAGCAATGGTAGCTGCCATTGTAGTCTCGCTTGCAATGGCATGGGGGCTTGGTGAAGTCAGCGGATATCGACGCTCGCTCGAGCATCATCCTCGGGAGGCACCATGGTTCTACGCTATCTATACAATTGCACTTGTTCTGGGTGGACTGTTTGTTATATCTGGGGTTAATCTGGTCGACCTAAGCATCGGTGTTCAGATTATGAATGCCCTGCTATTGCCCATTGTTCTGGGTTTTCTATATTTGTTGGCATTAAAGGCATTGCCAGAGCCTTATAGACTGAAGGGAGCATATGCTGTAGTTGTGGGTATAGTTGTTGTGATAACCAGTGGATTTGGAGTGTTTGCTGTACTGAATACGTTACTCTAAAAATCCACATTTATTGAAATTCTAGATGATGATATTATTAATACTATTGATATTATTTTAGAGTTAATAAGAAGGTGGTAAATGTGCTTAAGGTTGTTTTTCATATAGATATGGAAGATACTTCAAGATTTGGACTTGCTCTTGGAAATATGTCGAATCTCCAGAAGGATGTGGGCTATGAGAATGTAGACATAGCCCTGCTAGCCAACGGAAATTCAGTAAAACACTTTGTAAAGGAAGGTAATATGGAGTACCTCTCAATGCTCGAAGAGATGCACGAAAAGGGTGTGAGATTCTATCTTTGCAATAACTCACTGAATAAGCACAGCCTGAAGAAGGAGCAGATGTTTGATTTTTGCGAGGTTGTACCTGCCGGAGTTACAAAGCTCATAAAACTCCAGAAGGAAGGCTATGCCTATATAAAGCCGTGAATATGTACGAGGGGCTTCATTCCTTAAAATATTGGGATAATGGATAAATAAGGGAAGTGGTCCTTCTTAGAAATTTTGGGCTGGCAAAGCCAATAATCAACAGGTGAACTATAGCCTGTTGCAGCCTGTTCTCTACCTTACAGGCAATGGTACAGGCATGACAACCTATGTACTTCCTTAAATCTATCACCATCATATACCGTTTGTCCCTGCTTTTGATGTCCTCTTCAATCATTATATTATCCTTGTTTAAATACTTCATACCGTTAAATACTTTTATATATACCTTACAACAATATAATAATCATGTATTTGGCTGTTTATTTACTGGTAGGTGCCTACGCACTGGGCACAGTTCTTTTCTATCTTAATGCGAAGGAGATGAGACACTACTGCGGACTTAATCCTACAGACTCCAATCTGGCATCCTGGAAGAATTGGTATGTCATCCATAAAAGAGAGGAGCCTGAGTGGCTCAAAAGGAATCTGATTTAATAATCTTACTTATTGAAGCGTTAACTTAATTTTCAGTATTTCTTTCATTGTAGCATCCATTACATTTACCTCTTTTATGGACATTTTTTTATCCTCTATATCTACTATATTGAATGAGGGATAAGACCTACCTTTAAGTCTCCGAGATGTAGCAGTTCCGGCTGTTATATAGTAAGTGTTTTCCAATTGCCATGCCCATGAAACATGCTTGTGTCCAGAAAAAACAAAATTCAGTCCAAGTTCATTGCAAAGTTCCAAAACATCTCCAGAGTCCACAGGTATGTTTCTCTCCCTTCCAGTACCGGGAATAGGTATAAGGTGATGATGCATGGTGAGTATTTTTATCCTATTGTCTACTGATAATTTTTCCCTCATAAATGCATAATTTTCTCTTCCTATATGTCCATCATCTATATCTGGCTCGGTTGAATCTATTCCTAAAATCACAACGCTTTCATCCTCATAATAAGGAAATCTTGTCTCAAAGACCTCTTCAAAGGTCATATAACCTTCATTTCTTGCGTCATGATTACCTGGCACTATTACTGTACTCTTTGCTTTTATCCTATCGAGATATTTCTTCACAATATCATATTCATGGGCATAGCCATCATCAGTAAGGTCGCCTGTGACCACAAGGACATCTGCCTTTATCGAATTTACAATCTCAATAACTTTCTCACCCCATTCGGGAATGAAATTTGGACCTGCAGTATGCAAATCAGAAATATGTACTATTTTCATTCTTCAACCTCCTTTTATAGCTCTTCATTTGTCCTCACCCTTTTGAATTTGACAATGATTTCCTCCATTGATTTTAGCACTCTCCCCTTCGTACTCCGCTCTATATTTATATTCATTATTCATATTGTCTCCCATTATTTAAATATCTTGAGAGGTTACTTAAGGAGAGGCATAACCATCATTCCATAATAAGCTATCTATACCAATCCCACCGTTATAAAAAACAAGAATCAGATGGAATATTCACAATTATCTATTAAGGACTCCGCTAATCTGGCTTTCCAGCTCTTTTTTCGATATGAAACCTATATCAATTTTGAAAATATTTCCATTTTTATCAAAGATAACAATAGTTGGAACACCGCCCTCAGGATTATAGTGTAAAAGGAGTCCATGGTACTGGTCAATATTCATCTCAAGAATATTTAGTTTCGAAGGCGAATATTTTTGCTTTAATGATGTTGTTATTGGAGTCTGCACCCTACATATGGGACACCATGTAGCATAAAAATCTACCAGAGTTGGCTCTCCAGAATGTATGGCACTATTGAATTCCTGCCCTGTATTGCTGTGGGCAGGAAATGGGCTTGAATTTGAACTTGAAGTTGAACTTCCTTTGAGACAGCCAGCAACTATAATCAATAAAAATAACAGAGAAATAATGACAATAGTGCTCTTCAGTGACAGCTTGTTCATCTATCCTGAACCTTAATTTACCATCGATAAAATTGTAATTTTTTCTCATGGAAATCAATAAGCTTCTATTTTCCCAATCGTAGATTTTATGATTTCTCATAAAAACTCTGAGTTATTATATGTTTTCATAAAAAAGGTGTGGTTTTTATAATTTGTCATAAAACTAGATATGATTGTAATTCCATTAATTATAGCACCATAAATCCATTAAAACTAAAGTATTAAATATAAGTAGGATAAAATTGGATTTTAGTTGGTATTTTTGGAGGTATGGATATGGCAATTGAATATGCAATAAATATATTGAAATCCCCAAGCAGTACATTCAGGAAGATATTGGATAGCAAGGAAGGATTGAAGTTCCCCTTTTTAATTGTATTAGTTTCAGGTATTATTGCAGGACTGACATACTCCCACGACTAAAGAGGCTGTCCGACAATTACTTTCAGTAATATAAAGACTGCTTATTTTAGACAATAAAGGCTAAATTTAGCCCGTAGTATTTTTGATTACGGGACAGCCTCTAAAGTTCGTGGGCTTTCCCGCTCGCGATATCGTAATATTATTTATTTCAATCGGTGTGGGTATTAAAGGTGTGGTAATGCATTCCTTTGGCAATGTAGGTAATGACTTAATGGTTACTCCGAAATATACCCCTAATTCAAATATTAAATACTTAAGTTCTGATGACATAAACAAAATAAAAACAATAGAGGGTGTAGAGGCAGTTCTGCCCAGAGAAACAGGTTTTGCCCTTCTGGAATATAGTGGACGGAAGGAATTTGTAAGTGTGATTGGTGTGGAGCCTTCCATGGAAAAGAGATATGGTGTTAAAATGGCTAAAGGGAGGTTTCTAAGAGATTCAGACCATTATGTGGCTGTTTTGGGTGCAAAGGAGACATCAATAAAGAATACGGTGACACAGCATCAAAATGAGACATATCAGGAACAAAAAGAGGAGAGAAGTTTCACCTACTCAAAAATACCTGCCAGAAGCGAAGGAGTTACTATTGACATTCTTAGACCAATAACCCTGAAATTTCCAACAGGAACAGCTAGGAGGTTCAGAATCTCTGGAGTTTTAAAAAAGGGAGGTATGTCTGGAAATATTTTTGCAAATCCTGATGATGCTGTAATCATTCCCCTCAAAACAATGAATACCATAATGGGAAAAAATAAAAATGAATTTTCAATTTTAATTGTAAAGATAAAATCTCAATCAGACGTAAATGAAATATCAAGAGAAATCAAGAATAATCTTGATGTCAATGTGATGAGCCTCAAGAGCATTCTGGGAGCTATTGGTTCATTCTTTAAGGTTGTAGAAGTTGTGTTTTTAGCCATAGGTTCAATAGCTCTTATTGTGGCAGGTTTTGGTATTATGAACACCATGCTCATGAGCGTGCTGGAGAGAACCAGAGAGATTGGAGTTCTAAAATCTATCGGAGCCAAAAGATCACATATTATCCAGATTTTTCTTGCAGAATCCGCACTTATAGGTTTATTCGGCGGGATTTTAGGGGTAATATTTGGGATTATTGGGTCAATGAGTATGAATATTATAGCAAAATTTGCTCTCGTCAACCTTGCAAAAATGCCAGCTGAGAAAGTTGCAAAACTTCCTGCAATAACCCAGATACCACTATGGCTTATTCTTTTTGCTCTCTGTTTTTCAGTAATAATCAGTGTAGCCTTTGGTCTTTATCCTGCCATAAAAGCGTCAAAACTGAGTCCTGTAGAAGCTCTGAGGTATCAGTAAGTAAACATAATAGAGACTATACCATAAACTGGCATTTATGGATTTTACACCACCAGTTAAAAATATATACAAGCAGGAATGAGATATAATAAATGAAAGAAAGACAGATTTTACTTTTCAAGGTTATTGAAACTCTCGAAGCAATAGGATATATATGCTCAGATAGTTGTTTCCTTGGAAATACCTGTCTTGACTTTCTTGCAAGAAAGAATGGAAAGCTCCTGATTATAAAGGTTATTAGTAATATAGATAGTATAACCGAATCTCAAGCAGCCGAGATGCTCAAGCTTGCCTCGCTTTTTGGAGCTTCTCCGGTCATTATTGGTAAGAAGCGCAGACTGGGAAGTCTTGAAGACAATGTTGTATACAACAGGAAAGGAATATATGCACTGAGCCTGATAACCTTTTCAAGAGCTCTCGATGGCGAACTACCTTCTGCTGAGAGTGACAGGGGGGGCTATTTTGTAAATCTTGACCATGAAGCTCTGATGGGAATGAGAAAAGAGTTGAGGATGAGCAGAAAGAAAGTTGCCGAAAGTGCGGGGATTACACCAAGGATGCTTTATGACTATGAAATAGACAAAAGTAAAGCTTCACTGAAGGTTGCTGTGAAACTGGAAAAGATTTTCAGTACAAAAATTTCCATAGGTATTGATATCTTCTCTGTTCCAGAAATTCCAGAAGATATAAACTCTTCAAAAAGCTCTCTTTTAAACAGGCTGGCTTTACTGGGTTTTGATGTCTTTCCTGCAAAAAAGGCTCCTTTTTCAGGAATCATTAAAGAAAAAAAAGAGATTATTATAACCCGGAAATTTACCCTACCTGTAAAATTAATTAAAAACAAGATTGCACTGCTGAAAAGTATAGCTGAAACAGCGGAAACAGGAGCTTTTATTGTGAGCAGAGAGAAGCATAAGAACATTTTCGGGCTTCCTAACATAAAAGAGAAAGAGATTAAAGAGATGAAAGAAGCTTCCGAGCTCTTTGAAATTATTGAAGAGCATACTGCTGACTGATTCTCAAACTGAGCCATGTTAATTTTCTCCTTCTCCAGTATGCGTACTGGTATGGCTGAGCTTCCCCTGCATAACGGGAAGGCTCCCCGGTGGTTATTTTACAGAATGGTAAGGCTCTCAGAGTCTGTACTGGACTATATGAGTTATGAGTATAACCAGAGGGAACTTCTTTTAAGAATATCAAACCCATTCTGGTTTCAGGCCCTTAGCTGTGCTTTAGGTTTTGACTGGCATAGCTCTGGAACAACAACCACAACCCTCGGAGCACTGAAGCAGGCATGCAAACCAGAGGAACATGGTATAGCTTTTGCAGGAGGAAAAGGCAAGGCTTCAATGCGAACAAAAGAAGAGATAGAAAACTTTGGCGATATTTTCAATCTACCAACTGTAAAAATTGAAAGTATGAGAAGAGCCTCAAAACTGGCTGCAAAGGTGGACAACTCATGTCTGCAGGATGGTTATCAGATTTATCACCACAGTTTCATATTAACAGAAAAAGGTGAATGGGCTGTTGTCCAGCAGGGAATGATGGCTGAAAAAAAATATGCCAGACGTTACCACTGGCTGGGCTTAAAAACTAAAAGTTTTATTGATGAACCACATGAAGCAATTCTGTGCGATACAAAAGAAGAAAAGACTCTTGATATGACCTCAAGAAAAAGTGAAGAAGCAAGAAAAGCTTCCATTGATCTTGCAAATGACGGTATTAAAAGATTGAATAGAATTGTAACAGGTCAGAGAAGCCTAGATGAATTCACCCATCCAGAGATTCATTTTCCAAAGAGACATGGAATTCAGAGAGTGGATATATCTCCATCAGGCTGGAAAGCTCTTAAAATAGCAAGTGAAATCCAACCTGAAAACTATGAGGAGCTAATTTCAATTTCTGGTCTTGGTGCAAAGACTATAAGAGCACTGGCTCTTCTCTCAGAACTCCTCTTTGGCACTGAAGCCTCATGGAAAGACCCTGTGAAATACTCCTTTGCACATGGCGGTAAAGATGGAATACCCTATCCTGTAGACACTAAAACTTATGATGAAACCATAGATGTCCTGAAAAATGCCCTTCAGGAAGCAAAAGTTGGTAATGATGAAAAATATAAAGCATTAGAGAGGTTAAAAATTTTTACAGATATATAACATTTTTTAATAAGGTGATGCGCATACCTGTTATAGTTGTCCATGGAGACTGCGATGGTCTGATATCTTCTGCTCTGATTTTACAAAATATTCCTGAAGACAGGGCAAGAATATACTATTCATCCCCATATTTTCTCAGAGATACTATATGCAAGGCAATGCTTGGTACAAAAGCAGATGTTATCTATATAGCAGACCTCTCACCAAGTAGAGAAACTATTGCTGCCAGCAGTGTTTACTCCAGAGCCTTCTGGTTTGACCATCATACCATTGAACCATCGGAAGCACCTGGAAATGTTATTCTTACTATGGATAGCAATGCCGGAAGTGCAGCACGGGTGGTTGCCAGATACTTTAAGGCCGAAGATGAAATCGTGAATATAGCTGACCAGATAGATAAAAACAGAATCGAAAGCTTCAAGGCAGAGCAGCTCAGGAGTCTTGTAGGGTATCTGAAAAAATATACTCATGGAATAACATTTGCCCTTAAAATGCGTTCTCTTGCAATATCCCTGGCTGAAAAGGGTATTGACACTGTTTTATCTGATAAAGAGAATCTCGAAGGTATCGCCATATATCAGAATTATCTCCAGGGTTTCTCTCTGGAAATTGAAAAAAAGGTCAACGTTCATGAAATTTCCGGCGCGAGGGTTGCAATTTATACAACTCAGGAATTCAATCCGGTATATTTCATAACAAACAAGCTTAAAGAGCACAGCATGGCACCTTTTAATTATATAGTAGTTGCTGTATACAGAAATCAAAGTAATAAAACAAAACTTGAGTTCAGAACCCATACAGGCGAGGATGTTCTCAATCTAGCAAAGATATTTGGTGGAGGTGGTCACAGATTGGCCAGCGGAGCAACAGTAACAGAGAATATCAGCGAAATGCAAATTCTTAAAGCTATTGAATCTCTCCAGAAACAATAAAAACAGGATTTCTTGCTCTTAAAGACTTATATTTACCGAGCTTCTCTGCCTTTGCCACTATAATTTCTGAAACCTCAGATTCAAAACTGCCTTCAAGAACTTTAAAGGCAGTACAGAGATTTTCAAGAGTTATAAGGCTTACAACAATCCGCCCTCCAGGTCTGAGTTTTTCTTTAGCACCATTGATAATATCCTCAATTTTCCCGGAGCTTCCTCCAACAATTACTCTATCAAGCCTGGGAAGAGATTCAAGGGCTTCTGGGGCCTCACCATGAATAACTTCAATATTATCTGCTCCAAACTTATCAATATTTGCCTTCAATATACCTATAGCTTCGCTGCTCTTTTCCACTGCATAAACTCTACCCTCCGAAGCAAGGAGTGCTGCCTCTATACTCAAACTACCTGTACCAGCACCAATATCAGCCACAATGCTGTTTCTATTCAGTCTCAGCCTGTGAAGTATGATGGCTCTGACCTCCTCCTTTGTCATCGGAACTTTACCCCTTATAAACTCATTATCAGCTATTCCAAAACACCTATTCACTCCATACCACCACAATTGAATTTTCTGGAAAGTTACCTGAGGCAATTTCCATGAGGTTTGATATAAGTATTATTTCATCTTCAGAGGTAAGATTACAGCATACACCTGCCTTAAGATTCCCCAGCTCTTTCAGAAGTTTTTCAGCCACCTTCTGGGGAGAATTTCTGCTATCCGTGAAAATTGCCACCTTCCTGTTATTCCTCACCACAGAACTGATATTTTCATGGTTTCTCCCATGAAGCGATATAAGCCTTACATCCTCCCATGTTTCTCTGAACTTTGCAAAACATAGCTGAAGAGAGCTAATTCCAGGTATAACTTCAATTTCATCCCTGTCAAACTTTTCAAGAAGAAATTTGAGAATACTGAAAATGCCGGGGTCACCGGAAGTAAGTACTGCCACAGTTTTGTCCATATTTTCTCTTACAAAAGATTCTAGTTCATGAAGGTTGTTTTTTATCTGAAATTTCCTTTTTTCCCTGGAAACCAGCATCAAAGCTCTGGACCCGCCAGCTACTGCCCGGGCTTTTTCCAATGCAACCCTCGCCACAGGAGTAAGATATTTTTCATTTCCCGGTCCTGTGCCTATAACAAGTATTCTGCCCATTTTATTCTACCTGCCTTCTCATCCCAAGAGAGAATTTCTTCTGTCATTGAAGTAAGAACAGTCCCAGTCTCTATTTTAAACCTTTCTTCAACCTTCTCTGAAACCTTCTCTGCTATCCTCTTCAGAATTCTATTCTTTAAATCATGCTCAAGCAGATTTATAGCTTCCTGAATATTTGAACATGTCATTATCCCCTTAATCTCCTCCCTTGAAGCTCCTTCAAAACAGGCATTTGCTGCAAGAATTTCAAATTTTGCATCAGCAACCTTTGAATGGGTGTTAAATATCCCAGCACTGAGTTTCATAAGCTTACCTACATAGCCCAGAAGGAGTATTTTTTCAACCCCCTTTTCTCTGCACTTCTCAATCATGAAATCAAAATAGTTCCCAACCTTTATAATAGCATCCTCAGGAATCCCTTTTTTCATTGCAAGGACAAAACCAAGATTGCCTGGTGTCAGAATAACCTCCGTGAAACCTTCTGCCAAAGCCACATCCACCTGAGGTAATATGCTTTCCCTGTAGGCTTTCTCGCTCCATGGCGTTACCACACCTGTTGTACCAAGAATGGATATTCCTCCAGCTATTCCCAGCTTGGGGTTAAGAGTTTTTTCTGCCAGCTCTTTTCCCCTAGGAATTGAAAGTGTAATTTCAACTCCTCTGCCAGACGGAAGAGCTTCTTCAATAGCTTTAATTATCATTTTTCTGGGTACAGGATTTATAGCAGGTTCTCCTATGGGCACTCTCAAACCTGGTTTTGTCACTATACCTATACCATCGCCAGCTTTAAGCTTTATTCCCTCTGCAGTTTCTTCCGCCTCTGCAAAAATCTCAACACCTCTTGTAACATCAGGGTCATTGCTCCAGTTTTTTACTGTTTTTGCAACTGCCCTACCTTCTGAAAGTGTTACCTTAATCACCCTGATATCAACTCTCTTACTGTCGGGTAGTGCCACAGTAACTCTATCAGAAAATATACCTGAAAATAAGGCTTTTACTGCAGCTTTTGCTGCGGCACTTGCAAATGTACCAGTTGTATATCCTATTTTCATCACTCAAAAGCTCTCCTTATGCTTTCTTTAAAATGAGGCCTCAAAACTCCTTTTTCCGTTATTATTGCAGTTATATATTCAGCCGGTGTGACATCAAAGGCAGGATTGAGAATATTTGCTTCTGGAGGCACAATTCTTTTTCCAGAAAAAAATTCAAGTTCCTCTTTCTTTCTGTATTCTATTGGAATATCTTCACCACTTTCAGCCCTTAAATCAATTGTGGAAAGAGGAGCAGCCACATAGAAGGGAACTTTGTGTTCCTTTGCAAGCACAGCAAGAGTATATGTTCCTATTTTGTTGGCAGTATCCCCATTGGCTGCTATCCTATCTGCACCCACTATAACTTTTGTGACATTGTGCCTGCGCATAACAAAGCCTGCCATGCTATCCGTTATAACAGTTACAGGCACATGTGCCTGTGAAAGTTCAAAAGCAGTCAGTCTTGCCCCCTGAAGCAGAGGTCTCGTTTCGTCAGCAAATACTTTTATCTCTTTTCCCTGCTTCCAAGCTTCAAGAATCACACCTAAAGCAGTTCCAATGCCTCCTGTAGCCAGACCTCCAGCATTGCAGTGGGTTTGAACAATATCACCACTCTCCAGGAGTTCAGCACCATACCTGCTAAGCTTCCCGTTAATCTCAAGGTCTTCCTCATAAATTCTTAAAGCCTCAGAAATTGCAGTACCGGAAGGGTCTTCTGATACCCTGACTTTTTCCATAACTCTGTCAAGAGCCCAAACAAGATTTACTGCAGTAGGTCTGGTGGCTTTTATTACTTTATATGTCTCGTCTAGAGCTTCTATAATCCCTTTTCTGCTTCTGGCTGAATTTTTAGAGACAGTTAAAGCAAGTGCAAAAGCAGCAGCTATACCGAGAGCAGGGGCTCCTCTTATTCTGAGAGATTTTATTGCTTCAGCTATACAGCTTATTTCTCTACATTCAATATATTCAATTTTCTCTGGAAGAAGAGTCTGGTCAAGAATTACTACTCTGTCACCCCTGAATTCTATTGTTCTCATTATACCACCTGGAATTATTTTGAACCCGAGGTATTTAAAGATATAGTTATAGCAGGTCTCAGATTATTAACAAATATTTCGTTCATATTTAAGAGGTCTATAAAGTCATAGCTTTATGAACAAAGCATCAATAAGCCAGCTAAGCTTTACGATATTTTAGGCAGAAAGCCCACGACTTTAGAGGCTGTCCCGTAATCAAAAATACTACGGGAAATAAGCTATATTTAGCCTTTATTGTCTAAAATAAGCAGTCTTTATATAAAATAAGCAGTCTTTATATTACTGAGAGTAATTGTCGGACAGCCTCTTTAGTCGTGGGAGTATGTCAGCAATTAAATAATTAGCTATTCAATCACAATCGTCTCTGCAATAGCAATTATTTCACCTATCAACTTCAGAATACTCCTGCCCTTATCTGTTATTTTTGTCCTCTTTCCATATCGTGTCAAGTCACCCTTGACAACAAGAAGTTCTATAGTGTTATAAACATCCGTAGCCTCAAAACCCTTTGAAACCAGTTCTATTCCCCTGTGCAACTTCTCATCCTCATGAAGCCTTAAAACCATAAAGATAATATGTGGCTTCACATTCTGCTCACTTAATTTCTTAAGAATCTCATATACTCTGCTATCGCCTATAACCCCCATAAATAGATATCATTTGATATATTATAAATCCTTTTTGTTTTAAAATTTGTTTTGAAAACTGAAAAATAAAAAAATCTGAAAAAGCTTAATCCTGCTCATAGAGAAGCTCTTCAAACTCTTTTAAATGCCATTCCTCTTCCTTAAGAATATGCTGGAGCTTCTCCTTAACTTTAATATTATCAATCGCAGAGATATGCTCTTTATACATCTCGATACCTCCATTTTCAAGCTCTATTCCGCGCTTTAAGAAGTCACTGGCAGTCTTCCCTCCAAAATCAAGTTCTCTATGCACCATTGCAGGCTTCCCTCCAAGGTTAACGATAAGACCAGAGAGCCAGTCAGCATGTCGCATCTCATCCAGAGCAATTTCTTCAAGTTCATTACCAGTTTCACACACATTTCTAAGGGCAACAGTGGAATTCCTCATATAAACCAGAATTGCCTCAATCTCACCACTCAGGTCAATATTCAACATTTCAACAATATCCATATATTTTACCTCCCAAACTATTATATAAATATACAATATAAAGTACCCAGAGAAATAAATCTGAAATTCTAAATGGCACCAAAACTCTTTAGCAGTTTCAGTGCTTCCTGACATACTCCCACGACTAAAGAGGCTGTCCCGTAATCAAAAATACTATGGGGAATAAGCTAAATTTAGCCTTTATTGTCTAAAATAAACAGTCTTTACATTACTGAGAGTAATTGTCGGACAGCCTCTAAAGTCGTGGGCTTTCTGCCTAAAATATCGTAACTCTAAGGTCTTCTTAAACCTGATTTTAAGACGATAAGCGACTTCAGAAAAGACCATCCGGAAGAGGTGAAAAGGGCATTCAAAGAGGTTGTGATGCTTGCAAAAAGTCTTGACATGGTGCATCTGGAACACATATCCATCGATGGCACCAAGGTGAAAGCCAATGCCCCAAATTACAATGTAATCAAAAGGGAGGATAGTGAAATCATATGACCATGGGACTTTTAGACTCGAGATTGTAGAGAAAATGCGGTCTGACGCAGGACGGAAGAAATACAAGATGAGGACTAGGACTGTAGAGGCTCCTTTCGGGGATATCAAGCAAAACATGGGTTTGAGGGACCTCCTCACACGGGGAGTGACAACAGTTAAAACTGAGTTCAATTTGGCATGTACTGCCCATAATCTCAAAAGGATATGGAAACATATAGGGAAAAAGAGTTTTTTGACAGATATGGGTGTGAATGGGAGACTCTCAACATTATGGGGGTTTGGGATTTTCAATCCAATCTTCGCCATTCTGATCCTTTTAATCAAAATTTTACAGTTACAGTCGAATACAAAAAATCATGCGGCAAAAGATACATTTTCTCTAATTTCAACCTTTCTCTCAGGTGATTTTATGGCAAAATCAGGCAATCACATGATAAATCTGTGGTTAAAAACACATATTTCTGGCTTCTGTCAAATTGACTTTTCGAATAAGTTAGCGGAGCAAAGTGCCAAATTTAGGTTTTAAACACTGATATTGAATTGTCAGACAGTCTCTTTAGTCGTGGGTAGTTCACCTGATAACTTTTTTCACATATGAAAACCATATATGATAATGATGAAGAAATTTGACGTGTGTATCATAGGAGGAGGAATAACTGGTACAGGAATAGCCAGAGATTTAAGCCTGAGAGGGATTGAAATTATTCTACTTGAGAGAGGGGACGTGGCTGTAGGAACAACTGGAAGGAGCCATGGCCTTCTTCATAGTGGAGCACGATATGCTGTTTCAGACACTGAGAGCGCAGAGCAGTGTGCCAATGAAAATTCAATCTTAAAGAAAGTTGCAGGAAGTTTTATTAATCCAACAGGTTAATCCAACAGGTGGCTTATTTGTTTCATTCGGGGGGGATGATGAGGCTTATAAAGGGAAGTTTCAGGCAGGCTGTAGAAAAGCCGGAATAAAAATTAATGAGTTAACCTCAGAGGAGGCTCTGAAGATTGAGCCAAATCTGAACAGTAACATAGAGAGTGCCTTTGAGGTAGATGATGGCGTGGTTGACCCCTTTATGCTCACAGTTGCTAATGCTTATGCAGCTAGAGAAAATAAGGCAGAGATTGAGACATATTCGAGGGTGGTGAAGATAGCAGGTAGAGAATTGAGCTACCTCAATGATAATAAGAAAAAGAAAATTAAGGCTGACATTATAGTAAATGCTACAGGGGTCTGGGCTGGTAAAACTGCTAAGCTTGTAGGCAGGGAAATAAAAGTGAAGGCTTATAAAGGTACGATTCTTGTTTATCAGGGTAGAGCTGTTGAGAGGGTTGTAAACCATCTACACTTTCCTTCACAGGGAGATATTATTCTTCCTCACAGGAATACAACTCTAGTAGGAACCACTAATATACCAGAAAAAAATCTTGAGAGATTCAATATAGAGAAAGAGGAGGTGGATTTCCTTAAAGAAGAGGGTTTTGCAAAGGTACCTCTTCTTAGAAAAAGAGTTCTGCTGAGAGCCTATGCAGGTCTAAGACCAGTTGTTGGTGAAATCAGCACAAGAAGCTTTGTCCTTTCTGATGATGGCAACTTTATAACAATATCGGGAGGTAAATTAACAACCTATCGCCTTATGGCTGAGAAGGTTGGTAATCTGGTTGCCAGAAAACTTGGTGTGAGAGCAAAGTGCAGAACAGCGGAAGAAAATATAATTGGAGATGTTAAGCCTACGAAGCTCAAAAAAATCTTTAAAAAAGATTATGAGAGAATATTCAGAAGATATGGTAATCTTTCCGGAAAGTTATCTGCCTATTCTTCCAGAAATAAAAGGATATGCTTATGTGAAGGTGTAACCAGTAATGAAATTCTGTTTGCGTCAAAGGAGCTATTCTGTAAAAACTTGAGGGATATAAGGCGGCGCACACGTTTTGGTATGGGCTTCTGTCAGGGGAGGAGATGCACATTTGAGGCTGCCCTCACTCTATTCTCAGAAAATATTATTAATTCTGAAGAGGCTCAGCTACAAATTATAAACAGTTTGGAAGAACGCTGGAAAGGCATAGTTCCTGTGATTGAAGATTATATGAGTGAAGCAAAGCTTCTAGAAGCCACCTATTCATGCACAGGTAACTACAATATGGTAAAAAATATAATACGCAGGTGAAGTTTTCATGAAGACTATTGTTGTGGGGTCTGGTATGGCAGGAATAATTGCAGGACTTAGAGCATATTCTCATGGCTCGGATGTTGTTATGATTTCACAGGGTAGAAGTGCCACTTCTCTATCTTCTGGTGTGGTTGATGTTTTTGGTTATTTCAGAGGTGAAGAAATAAAAAGCCCTCTTGAAGGTATTAAAAGATTGGAAGAGGAGAATGAAGTACATCCATATGCTATTTTGGGTGCTGAGAGAATAAAAGAATCCATAGATTTTTTTATAAATATCTCCAAAAAAGTTGGTTTTCCCTTTAGAGGAAGTATTGATAGAAATATTCATATAGCCACCCAGTTTGGAACAGTAAAATCCACCTGTCTGGCCTATGATAGGATTTACAGTGGCAGGGTTGAGAGGTGGAAAGACAGGAGAGTTGATATAACAGGCAAATCTGAGAGGAATTTCAGACCGGCTTTTGTAGTAGAATCACTCAGGATTCTCCTTCCAAAGCTGGGGTTCAATGCAGGTGTTTTTCATGATGGTGAAGATTGTGATATAATACTGAAACCCCTAAAGCAGATTTCAAAGGGAGAAAGCTCTTGTGCCCTGTCCCTTCTTGGTGATGGAAGTATCCTTGAGAAAAAGCTTCTGGAATATATTAAATCCTTGGGTATAAGACATATAAAGGATAGAATATTAAAGGCAGATATTGAGAAGGGTGAGATTAAGACGCTTACAGGGAAAAGGCAATATACCGGGGATAACTTTATTATAGCTTCTGGGGACTACATAGGTGGAGGACTCAATAGCTTCGGGGAGAGCATAATACATCTTGACATTTATAGAATCAAAGATAAACCTGTGAGAAAGATACCCTTTCCAGTGAAGGGACACCCCTACTCAAAAAATGGAGTAATAGTTGATGAGAACCTTAACCCTTTTTACAGAGAAAAAAGAATTTCCAATTTAAGAATAGCTGGTAGTCTCTTAGGAGGTTATGACTATTGTACTGAGAAATCAGGATTAGGCGTTGCAATCGCAACAGGATACTCGGCAGGAGATATGGAATGAGGGGATATAGAGGTTATATATTTGATATTTTTTTGAAGTTAATGAAGGATATATGTTAGATGAGATACTCCATTAAAATAATTAAAATTTTAGGAATCCCTATCGAGCTCCATATCACCTTTATATTACTTTTAGCTTTTGTAGTTTTTACAAGTTTGATATTGGGCAATATTGGAATAACAATTTATATAATAATGATATTCACTCTTGTGCTTTTTCATGAAATTTCCCATTCGGTTGTTGCAATGCACTATGGAGTAAAAATTTCTAAAATAGTTCTCTTACCTATAGGTGGACTTGCTTCCATGAGTGAAATACCCAGAGATGCAAAGAAAGAGTTTTTTATAGCTATAGCAGGACCTGCACTAAACTTTGCGGCAGCTTTTCTGAGTCTTATTTTGATTATTGCTATGGGAATGTACAGCAGAATTTTCCCTATATTTAGTTTTGAAATTACAGACCCGGCGGACCTCCTGCTTATATTCTTCAAGCTTAACTTAATTCTCGGGTTTTTTAATCTTTTTGTTCCTGCTATACCTATGGATGGCGGAAGAGTATTCAGGTCACTGTTATCCTTAAAATTTGGCTTCAAGCGTGCCACTGTTGTTTCTACGGAGCTGGCAAAGGTTATAGCGATATTCATGGCTCTCTTTGGCATTTTCTTGCCGAATATCTGGCTGATAGTCATAGCATTCTTTGTATATATCGGAGCAACCCAGGAAGGTGAATTTGCAAGCATTTCCTCTATACTCTCAGGTCTTAAAGTTAAAGATATAATGAGCACGGAGTATATTACTGTGCCTTCAGGTATAACTCTGGCTGAATTTTTTGATATAGAGTTCAAGCACAGGCATCTGGGCTATCCTGTGATGGAAAATGATAAAATTGTTGGTGTAATCTCCTTTTCAGACCTTTCGAAAGTGCCAAAGGAAAAGTGGGATGAGATTAGGGTAAGGGATATTATGAGCTCAAATGTGATAACAATAGATGCGGAGGAAGATGCAATTAAAGCACTTATTAAAATGAGTAAGTTTAAGATTGGAAGATTGATTGTGTTTGACGGTAGTGAGGCTACTGGAATCATTTCTAAAACAGATCTCATAAGAGCAATAGAACTGAAGAGGTTGCAGATATGAAACCTTATGTTATAATGAATGCTGGAATCACCCTGGATGGAAAGATAGCCACTGTTATAAGGGATGTGAAAATATCTGGCGAGGAGGATTTAAAGAGAGTACATGGGATCAGAGAGAAGGTGGATGCAATAATGGTTGGTATAGGCACGGTGCTTGATGACAATCCTAGACTGACTGTGCACAAAATTAAAAGTAAAAAAAACCCTGTAAGGGTTGTGGCCGACAGCAGGCTCAGAGTACCTGATAATGCAAGAATACTCAATAAAGATGCAGAAACTATAATATTCACTTCAGAGCTTGCCCCTGAAGATAAGACTGAGAAGATTCGAAGCCTGGGACATGAGGTTATTGTAACAGGGGGAAAAAAAGTGGATTTAAAAAAGGCTATGGAAATTTTGTATGAGAAGGGGTTAAAAATCCTGCTTCTTGAGGGTGGAGGTAATCTTAACTTCTCGATGCTGAAGGATAAGCTTGTAGATGAGGTGAGTGTTGCTATTGCCCCAGTGCTTGTTGGTGGCACCTCTGCAATTTCTCTTGTAGAAGGTGAAGGTTTTGAGAAAGTGGAGAAAGGAGTTAAACTTAAACTAAGACGTTTCTATCCCCTTGGAAAGGATTTTATTCTGGAGTATGAGGTAACTAAATGATTCATATTATTGGCACAGCTCACATCTCAAAGGAGAGTGTGGAAGAAGTAAAGGAGAAAATTCAGGAGATTGAACCAGATGTCGTGGCTGTTGAACTGGATGAAGCCAGACTAGATGGACTTCTTAACCAGAGAGATATACCTGTGGTTGAGCTTATAAAGGATAAAAATGCCTTTCTGGTCATGTTCAATATCCTGTTGGGATTTATTCAGCGAAGAATGGGTGAACAGGTGGGAGTTAATCCCGGTGCAGAGATGCTTGCTGCTATAGATAGTGCAAAGAAGCTTGGAATACCTACTGCCTTAATAGACAGAGATATAAGGGTAACTCTCAAGCGTCTTCTATCCAAGATGGGGATTTTTGAGAAGCTGAGACTTATCAAGGAAATTTTATTTTCTTTCACTGTTAGCGGTGATGAACTGGAAAGAGAGATTGAGGATGTTAAGAAAGAGGAAAATCTTGATTCTGTACTTGGTGAGCTGGAGAAACTCTCCCCTTCTATTCACAGTGTTATTGTAAAAGAGAGAGATGCCTATATGGCGTATAAACTTATAGAGCTGGAAAAACTCTATGGTAATGTTGTTGCAGTGGTAGGTGCAGGCCACAAAAAAGGAATAAATCATTACCTTAAATATCCTGAGGAACTTCCAGAAATAGATGAGTTAGTTAAACTGAAAAAGAAGAGGTTCTCATTAAGCAAGTTTCTGAAATATTCTATTCCTGCAGCCATACTTCTCGTTTTTCTCTTTGCATTTATTAGGGGTGTTCCTATAGAAGGTAGTATTTTTCTGTGGCTTTTAATCCATATGATTCCAACATTTATTGCTGTGCTTCTTGCAGGAGGAAGTATCTATTCTGCCCTTGTTGGAATGGCAGCTTCACCTTTAACGTCTCTCAATCCAATGCTGGCTGCAGGCTGGTTTGCTGGTTATACCGAGGCAAGGGTTAGAAATGTTACAGTAAGTGATGTGTCCAATATGTTTAAAATCACAACCTTCAGAGAACTTTACAGGAATAGAGCCTTTAAAGTCCTCCTTGTGGCAGCTGCTGCAAATCTTGCTTCCATGCTGGGTACTTTTATATCATTTCCAACGGTAATATTACCATTATTTAAAGGTATCAGCTCTTCTTCAGCCTGGATATTAGTGAGGCTATGGTTATGAGACTAGGTAGTTTTTTTAAGTTCTATTTAATTACTTCTGGATTGCTCTTCCTTATCTTCTCAATATTAAATCTATCCATAGTTAAGATGCTCCTATTATTTTTTGCATATAGTTTTATTTCACCTTATGCCTTCAAATTTTTTCTTGAGCATAGGGGTGTTACAAAGGGAGATACTGTGCTTGTAACCCTCGAAAAAAAAAGCGGGTTTGGACTATCCATTGAAAAGCTCTCTGGTAAAGCAATAACATCTGGAAAAATTGGTGATGTGATAGAGGTGGAGTTTATGGGCAGAAGAGCGAGCGCCGAAGTTGTCAGTGGGGGAGGTTTTATCTTTCCTCCCGAAGTAAAGGTTCTATTCTATCAGGAGACACCAATAAGGGGTGTGTGACATGAAATTTAGTAAAAGAGAAATAAAGGATATCCTTATCTCAACTCTTGTTATAGGTTTTTCTTTTGCCTGGGTAACCAGAGACAATCCAACCTATTTAAGATTCAGTTTTATTGAAGTTTTTATAATAATGCTATTTGCAGTGGGTTCAGCCTTTATCCTCCATGAGCTTGCCCATAAGCTCTCTGCTCAAAATTTTGGATGTTATGCTGAATATAAAATGTGGGAAACAGGGTTGATTCTTGCCTTTTTTATGGCGGTTTCTCCTCTTAAGATTGTATTTGCTGCTCCTGGTGCCGTTTACATTGCTCCTGGACGCTTCGGGCTGACAAAAAAGCAGGATTTAATTATTTCTTCCTCGGGAATAGTCACGAATATCGCTCTTGCCATTATATTTTCTATTATTGCAAAGATTCTTCCATTTGGCTTTTTATCGATTGCTTTTTCAGTTGCAGCCATGGTAAATTCCTGGATTGCATTGTTTAACCTGATTCCTATACCTCCTCTTGATGGGTCAAAAGTAATTAGGTGGAATTTTGTTGTATGGCTGGCTCTTGGTGCTGCTGCCTTTCTGGCATGGAACGGGCTGTAAAATTTATGACACGCGAGTGGGAAAACCCACGACTTCAGTCGTGGGATGAAAACGAGCAGAAAAGGTTTGTGTCGTTAAAAAACAATAAAACAATGATGCTTAA
>QIGD01000051.1 GCA_003229935.1 Methanobacteriota archaeon
TGCTGCCATAAATATATTACACAGGGGATTGATAAAAATAGGGTTGGGATACACCGATTTGATGCCTGTTCGAGGTCTAGCACAAGATACATCTATGACTCAGGAAGTCCACGACTTTAGTCGTGGGTAGTTCACTATAACTTAACTTTTGAGGCTTCATCCTTTTTATCCTCAATTATTCTCATTCTCAACTTTGAGTAATCCTCTCTGACTTCCACCTTCAGATTCATCCCGCGGAAAACCTCTTCCAGAAAAGTCTTTATAAACTTTTTAGTTACCTCAGAACTTAAGACGATTGTGAACTCCGTATCAGAGTTTTTGCTGAGAGTAAACAGGTTACAGGCTTCAAGGCGCTGGAGCACTTTTATAGGTGAAACACCTCTTTCAGCAAACTGCTCTGCATGTGACCTTGCCACAGTCCTATGGTCTTTCCAGAAGTCAGTTCTATCTCCACTGTTGACTTCCCTTAAGAAAAGCATCCAGTGATCAATATCAAGAATAATGTGCTCTCCGCTGGAAATCATCTCATGATAAAGACGGCCTGTTTCAGGATTGAATCTATAGATATTCCCATCCATAAGTTCAAAATAGCTTTTCAAAGCCTCCCTTATAATTTCGGAATTACTTTTTCCTGTGTATTTCTTGTATTTCCTTAGAGACTCTTTGATTACTGGCCCTACTGAGATAGTCAATCTTTCAGATCCCTCCATAATTTTTGTTATCTCCGTGTAAATATAAAGTTATTTGAGCAGATTTAGGATATTTTATGATAATGCACACAATATTAAGAAAACTACTTATGAAATAATAAATTTGTATATAACCTCGCATAAAATCATAAAATAAAATAAAATATGAGTGTTTTTCTCAACTACCTTTATATATATCTCATTTCATAAAATCAATCGCTAAAAATTGGGAAATTTGTTATAGAATAAGGAGGAAAATTAATGAGACAGGTGGCATTTTATGGAAAAGGTGGAATCGGTAAATCCACCACGCAGCAGAACACTGCAGCATCTCTTGCCAGAATTGGTAAAAGAATTATGGTGGTAGGGTGTGACCCCAAGGCAGATTGTACAAGGCTACTTCTAAATGGTAGGAGGCAGCCCACAGTGCTGGATACTTTGAGGGAAGAAGGCCCGGAGAATGTAAGTCTTACTAAAGTTCTAGCAGACGGTTATGGTGGTGTAAAATGTGTAGAATCCGGTGGTCCCGAGCCAGGTGTAGGCTGCGGTGGTAGAGGTGTAATCACTTCGATTCAAACTCTGGAGAACCTTGGCGCCTACACAGATGATCTTGACTATGTTTTCTATGATGTTCTCGGTGATGTGGTCTGCGGTGGGTTTGCCATGCCTATCAGAGAAGGTTATGCAGAGGAGATATACATTGTTGTATCTGGCGAATATATGGCAATGTACGCTGCAAACAACATCTCAAAAGGTATCAAGAAGTTTGCAGCGAGGGGTCATGCACGCCTCGCAGGTATAGTATGTAACTCCAGACAGGTTGAGAATGAAAAAGAGCTTGTCGATGAGTTTGCAAGAAGACTCAATACAAAAATGATATACTTCATACCCAGGAGCAAGGATGTTCAGAAGGCAGAGATAAACAAGAAGACTGTTATCGACTACGATCCCAATATGCCTCAGGCTCAGGAGTATCTGAATCTGGCAAAGATAATAGAAGAAAACAAAGACTTCAGAGTGCCAACTCCTATAACCATTGATGAGCTTGAAGACCTGATGAAAGAATTCGGTATTGTGGATTAGGAGGATTAAAAAATGAAGATGATAAGAGCAATAATAAGACCTGAAAAGATCGAAGATGTAGCTTCATCCCTTGCAGCCGCTGGATTTCCTGCGCTGACAAAAATAGATGTTTATGGTAGAGGTAAGCAGCGTGGCATTACTGTTGATTCCATTCATTATGAAGAGCTTCCAAAGACTATGATTATTATAGTTGTGGAAGATGACGAGGTTGAAAAAGTGGTAAGCAATATTCAGGTCTCTTCATTAACTGGCCACTACGGTGACGGTAAAATTTTTGTTAGCCCTGTTGACACTGCCTACACAATCAGGACAGGTAATGAGGAGTTGTAGTCATGAAAGAGATTGTTGCTTTCATAAGAATCAACAAAACTCAGAGGACAAGAGATGCACTGGCTGAGAAGGGTTATTACTCCATGACAGTTAACAATGCTCTTGGCAGAGGGCGACAGAAAGGACTTCAATATGAAATCAGTGGCGAACCGGTGAAGGAGTACGAAAAAGGCACAAGGTTAAACTATATACCAAAGAGGATGGTCATTCTGGTAACAAATGATGACAAGGTGGAGGAAGTGGTGAGTACCATCATTGATGCAAATAAAACAGGCAATATAGGTGATGGCAAGGTCTTCGTGTGTCCTATTGAAGATGCAGTCAGGGTAAGAACAAATGAAAAAGGTGAGAGAGCAATTCTCTGATGCCATAACAGTAAAGGAGTGTATCATATGGATTATAAAAAATATATAGAGTTTAAGGAAAGCTGTGTTCCCAAGGTGAAGGACCACCCATGTTACAGCAAAGAGGCTCACAACAAATTTGGAAGGATCCATGTCCCTGTGGCTCCCAAATGCAATGTTCAGTGTAACTATTGTGTGCGCAAGTATGACTGCGCCAATGAGAACCGCCCAGGAGTTACCACTAGGGTGATATCTCCTGACGAGGCAATGCAAACAATAGAACAGGCTATTAAAATGGAACCCAGAATTAGGGTTATGGGCATAGCTGGCCCAGGCGACCCTCTCGCCAATACTGCAACTTTTGAAACACTTGCGAAGACAAAGGAAGAATTTCCCTACCTTACAAGATGCCTGTCAACCAACGGGCTTGCTTTACCTGAAAGAATTGATGAACTTGATAGAGCAGGAATTACCACTCTAACAATAACCATAAATGCCGTTGACCCGGAGATTGGAAAGAAGATTTACTCTTTTGTAAAATATGGTAATAAAACCTACAGGGGTAGAGAGGCCTTTGAAATTCTGAGTAAAAATCAGCTAGCCGGGTTAAAGGAGGCTTCAAAGCGTGGAATGGTTGTGAAGGTGAACTCGGTTCTGATTCCTGGCATAAATGACAAACATCTTGTAGAGGTTGCTAAGGTAGTAAGAGAACTCGGTGCCTATACTATGAATGTAATGCCTCTGATACCCCAGGGTAATTTCAAGGACATCCCTGCTCCCACGGCAGAAGAGGTCAACAGAATAAGAGACGAGTGTGAGGCCGTAATCAAACAGTTCAGAAACTGCATCCAGTGCAGAGCTGATGCTATAGGTGTGCCTGGGGAAGAAGGTTGCGGTGCAAACATACTGGAAAAAATAGAAATTATAAAAATGGATTGAAGGAGGTAGAAAATGCTTCTAAAATGCGACAAGACAATACCTGAAAGAAAAAAACATATTGTTATAAAAGGAGAGAATGGCTGTGGCGGTGATTCCTCAGGTTGTGAGATAGCCTGCAATGTTCCCACCACACCAGGTGATATGACTGAAAGAGGCTGCACCTATGCTGGCTGTAGAGGTGTGGTAGGCGGTCCTGTAAAGGATGTTATCCAGATGACCCATGGACCAATAGGCTGTGCCTACTACTCGTGGGGTTACAGACCACATCTTGCTGATTCAGATTTCCACATGAAGTATATATTTGTAAGCGATATAGACGAATCGAATATTATCTTTGGTGGTGAGAAGAAACTTCTCCAGTCTATTATAGAGGCTTCCAAAGAGTTTCCAGAAGCTAAAGGTGTTTTTGTTTACAACACATGTCCTACTGCCCTGATTGGTGATGATGGCAAATATATTGCAAAGGCTGCCCAGGAAAAGATAGGCAAACCAGTAGTTTTCTTTCCCTGTGAGGGTTTCAGAGGTGTGAGCCAATCCCAGGGGCACCATGTGGGTAATATGACTATATTCGATACACTTGTGGGTTCTGTTGAACCTGAAGAGGATTATGCTTACTCAATAAACATTGTTGGTGACTATAATATTAAAAATGACGAGAAAACCTTCGAACATCTTTTTGAAGACATGGGCGTGAATATAATTACGCGTTTTACCGGCAATGTTTCAATAGATGACTTGAAGATTATGCACAAGGCACAGCTCAATGTTGTGCACTGCCAGAGGTCAGCCACCTATATTGCAGACATGATGAGAGAAAAGTACAACACCCCATCTATCAATGTAACCCTATGGGGCATAAGTAATATGTCAAATGCTCTCCGTGATGTTGCCAAGTTTTTCGGCCTTGAGAAGGAAGCTGAGAGGATAATAAATACGGAGACTGCAAAGATCAAGCCAAAAATAGAGTACTATAAGAAGCGTCTTGAGGGTAAGACTGTTTTCATCTATCAGGGTGCTCCAAGGGCATGGCACTGGCCAGACCTTATGAGAGAACTTGGCATGGAGGTTGTTGTTGCTGCCACAACTTTCGGACATGAGGACGACTATGATAAGATTTTCAAAAAAGTTAAGAAAGGTACTCTTGTGATTGACAATCCCAATGCTATGGAACTGGAAGAAATTATTGAAACCTATAAGCCCGACCTGTTTATTTCAGGTAATAAAGAGAAGTATCTGGCTTACAAGCTGGGCACATCCTTTGTAAATGGACACACCTACGAAACAGGACCTTATGCCGGTTACTCGGGCATGGTAAATTTCGCCAGAGATATAGATAGAGCAATAAATACTCCTGTATGGGAGATGCTAAGAGAAAAGGCATGGCCAGTAAAAAATAATTCAAATCCTGAGGTGGTTTGATTGAGTACAGTAACAAAACAAAAAAGAGCAGTGGCTATCAATCCTACGCGCTCCTGTGCACCCATAGGTGCAATGCTGGCAACTTATGGTGTCCACGGCGCTCTGACAATAAACCATGGTTCACAGGGTTGTGCCACCTACCCAAGGCATCAGATGGCAAGGCACTTCCGCGAGCCCATAGAGGTAGCCACAACATCGCTGACAGAGAAAACAACAATTTACGGTGGGAGAGACAATCTCATTGCTGCTATGGAAAATGTCTATGAGAGGTACCATCCCACTATGATTACAGTATGCAGCACCTGTCTCTCAGAGACCATAGGCGATGATATAACAGGTATAGTAGATGAATTCATTGAGGGACATCCAGATGTTGACATACCCATCATCACGGTGAACACGCCTTCGTATATAGGCACCCATATAACAGGCTTTGACAACTTCCTCAAAACCGTGGCTGTGGATTTTCCTGTGAAGGATAAGCCTAACGGAAAGGTAAATATTATGCCTGGGTGGGTGAATCCCGGTGATATAAGGGAAATCGAGGCTATGACCCGAAAGATGGGCATAGAAGGTATATTCCTTACAGATTATTCAGACACCCTCGATGGCGGTATATATCGTCCAAAGCCTCAATTCCCAAAAGGTGGCACAACAATTGAAGAACTAAGAGATTCTGCCAATTCTCTTGCAACAATTGCGCTGCAGAAGCATGTTGGTGGTGAAGCCGCAGAGATATACGAGAAGCAATACGGCATTCCTGCCTATACTCTACCCATGCCTATTGGTATTGAGAATACTGATAAATTTATTAAAACTCTATCAAAGGTAACTGGTAGAGAAATATCAGAAGAGCTCCGTGACGAGAGAGCAAGGCTTCTTGATGCCATTATTGATGCGCATATGTTCTTAACCAGCCTCAAAGTGGCTATTTTCGGTGACCCAGATGTCGTTGAAGGTCTGGTGCGTCTGGCTGCAGAGATAGGTTTGGAACCCAAGTTTGCTCTTACATCTTCCGACTTCAAACCATGGGGAGAAGATATGATGAAACTCTCAGACGAGTTAGGACTGGACATGGAGATAATGATGAAATCAGACCTTCATGAACTATACAAAAAGATAAAGGAGGAGCCAGTTGACCTCATCTTTGGCACGTCTAAGGGTAGATTCATAGAGGAAGACCTAGATATACCATTGATAAGAATGGGTTTCCCGATAGAGGACCGCTTCGGGTATCACAGGAGAGCTATAGTCGGCTACAGAGGCGGTATATATCTTGTGGATAAAATTACAAATGCGGTACTCGCAAAGAAGGGTTTGGTTGTGAGCAACACACTGCTGGAGAAACCTGTAGAAGGGGCTGATTAAGCCCCCTATCTTTTCAGGGGAAGATAGGGTAGTTGAAAAACTTCTGAATCCAATTAAATGCTCAAATGGTTTACTCAGTCCCTATGTGGAGGTACCCTTTTCATGGAAAGAATTATAAGATTCATTGATATCCCAGAAAGATTTAATATTATAGAAGTAGAGTATACCACAGGTATTTTAAAGGAAGCCTCAAATCCAGAAGATACAAGAACTTTTGTATTTACATCAATTCTAGCTGCTTTTGGGAGGAGTGCAGATGCTTGAGGTAGATTTTGAAAAGAACTTCAAGGGGTTCAGTCTGAATATGAACTTTAAAGTTGAAAAAGAGGTGCTTGTACTTCTGGGCAAAAATGGTTCAGGTAAGACTTCAACACTAAGGGCCGTGGCAGGTCTTCTCAAGCCTGATGCAGGTTCAATTAAAATTCAGGGTTCACCAGTTTATGAGTCATGGTCTAAGATAAATCTATCACCTCAGGATAGAGGTGTAGGTTATGTTTTTCAGGACCTTGCTCTTTTTACTCACATGACAGTGTATGATAATGTAGCATTCGGGCTTCTGGCGAGAGGTCTGAAAAAGTCTGAAATTACTACAAAAGTCGAAGAGGTCTTGGAGGAATTTGAGCTTTTAAAGTTCAGGGATATAAAGCCTTCACGCCTATCTGGAGGTCAGAAACAGAAGGTTGCACTGGCAAGAACTCTAATCACGAGGCCAAAAGTGCTTCTTCTTGATGAACCTTTTTCAGCCCTTGACCATGAAACCAAGGATGAAATGAGGAGAGAAATCGGAGATATTCTTAAAGTACATCCTATGCCAACAGTTCTGGTAACCCATGACAACATGGATGCTATTGCCCTTGGCAGTAGAGTTGCATTTATGGAGAAAGGTAAGATTATTTTTTATGAAGAGATACATAGTTTCAAAAGGAGGTTAGAAGAGTGGAATGGTTTTTACAGTGCCCCCACAATCCTGGAATAGATACAAAACCTGTTATATTTGACACTACTCTGAGGGATGGCGAGCAGACACCTGGAGTAAGCTTTTCTCCAGAGATGAAACTGAAGATTGCAGGTGAACTCAGTGCTCTTGGGATAAAAGAGATAGAGGCAGGTTTTCCTGTAGTTTCACAGGGTGAGTTCAAAGCTGTGAGGATGATTTCAAAGGAGGGCTTACCTGCCAGAATCTTTGCTCTTTCAAGAGCGATAGTTTCAGATGTTGAGTTAGCTGTTGATGCTGGAGTAGATGGTATCTCTCTCTTTACATCTATAAGCCCTGTACATCTGAAGTACAAGATGAGGTATACAAAAGAAGAGGTGGTTAAAAATGCTCTTGAAGCTCTTGAATTTGCCAAGGACCATAATCTTTTTGTTTCCTTCTCTAGCGAGGATGCCACAAGAACACCTCTCGGAGAGCTATTTACTCTTTATAAAATGGCAGAGGAGAGAGGAGCAGATAGAGTGCATATCTCTGATACAGTGGGTGTTGCAACACCTCAGGCATATCAGCATATGGTTGAGTTCTTCAGGAGGGTTATGAAGAAGGATACACAGATTGGCGTTCATACTCACAATGACTTTGGCCTTGCAACAGCCAATGCTCTTGCAGGTGTGG
>QIGD01000052.1 GCA_003229935.1 Methanobacteriota archaeon
GCATGTATGCCCTAGTCTCGCCTATCATATCAAAGGCAGATTTTGGGGTAATGTAATTTGCAAGTCTGAAAGACACATCTTTTAAAAGGTTGACATATATGCCTCCAAGACCAAACATAACAAGCGGACCAAACTGTATATCGCGGTTCATGCCTATAATGAGTTCGCGTCCCTGAGGTTTCATCTCCTGTACTTCTATACCATATATGGTTTCACCTGGCAGAAATCTATACACACTGTCAAGGATTTCATTGTAAACCGACTTAACTTCGCTGGAATCCTTTATATTAACTCTTACACCGCCTACATCACTCTTGTGCTGTATCCTCGGTGAAGCAACCTTCATTACAACAGGATATCCGAGGCTGTCCGCTGCCCTCACAGCAGCTCTGGGTGAATCTGTGAGTATAGATTTAGCTACTGGTATTCCATAAGCTTCCATTATAACAGATGATTCGCTGCCCAAAAGCACATTTCTACCGTCTTTTTTAATGGACTCAAGAACACTTTTTACTTTTTCTTTATCCAGTCCGCTTAATTTCCCTATAGATTCATCTCTCTTCAGCTGGATATGTTCAGAATACTTTACAAGTCCTGCAAGTGCCCTTACACCTGATTCTGGAAAGGCATAGTTTGGAACCTCCTCTTTTTCTAGGTACTCAATACTTTCTGAAAGAACCAGTCCACCGATATATGATGTGGCAATGGGTTTATCTGGAAACTTTTTCTTCATATCCACAACAACCTTTGCTGTCTTGTATGGCTCTGTCATGGCCTGGGGTGTTAGAATCACCAGTGCAGAGTTGACATTGGGGTCTAAAAGTACTGTATCCAGTGCATATGCATATCTGTCTGATTTTGCATCGCCCACAACATCCACAGGATTATATACATTGGATTCGCTCGGAAGTTTTTGCCTGAGCCTGTCTATAGTCTCCTTTCCGAACTTTGCTACCTGAAGCTCACTTTTATCTACGGCATCAACAGATAGAATGCCTGGACCACCAGCATTTGTCACCACTCCAACGCTAGAACCTCCGGGCACAGGCTCTGAAACAAAAATTCTTGCCAGATCAAATAGCTCTTCAAGAGTGCTGGCTCTTATAACGCCTGCCTCCCTGAAGGCAGTGGTATAGGCTATGTCACTGCCAGCCAGAGCACCGGTATGAGAACTTGCGGCTCTAGTTCCACTTTCACCTGTACCTGACTTGAGAATTATAAGAGGTTTTTTCCGTGAGACCTTCTTTGCAACATCCACAAAATGCTGACCTTCATCTATACTCTCTATATAACACAGTATCACTCTTGTATTTTCATCATCTGCCAGAGCCTCAATAAAATCAGTTTCATTCAGGTCAGACTTATTCCCAAGGCTTATTAACCTGCTGAATCCTATCTTATTCTTCATACTCCAGTCCAGAATCCCGGTGAGTAGAGCACCACTCTGAGAAACAACAGCAATTCTGCCCCTTTTTGGTATCTCTCCTGCAAATGTTGCATTGAGTGGTGTATACATATCCATCACACCCAGGCAGTTGGGACCAAGTATTCTCATGTTCTTTGACCTTGCGATTTCAACAACTCTTCTCTCAAGCTTTGCTCCTTCCTTTCCTATCTCTTTAAACCCTGCAGAGATTATGACGATATTTAAAACACCTGCCTCACCGCATTCTTCCACAACCTTTGGTACTACAGACGCAGGAACTGAGATTATGACAAGTTCTGCACCTCCTGCCTCTTTTATATCCTCAAAACACTTCAAACCATTGATTTCATGTTCCTTGGGATTTACAGGCACCACCTTTCCTATATATCCACTGTCGATTATATTCTTGAGGATTTCATATCCAACTTTCCCGGGGTGTGCAGATGCACCTATTACCGCAATGGATTTCGGATTGAAAAAACTTGTTTTAAAGTTCATTTTTACCCTCATGGTTTTTTTTCACTGCATAAAACCTCCTTCTTCAGCAGAGGCCGCATATTTCGTATAAAGACCTAAAAGTCCACTCTTATATTTCCTCGGAGGAGCTTTAAATACCGATAACCTTTCCTTTATTATCTTTAATATTTCCTCTTCTGGGAGTTTTTCTCCTTTTATTCCCACAACATCCAGCCTGTTTTTATTCAAGTCTATGTGAATCATGTCATCATCCTCTATCACAGCCAGCACACCGCCATCTATAGCCTCTGGTGTCATATGACCTATGCATGGCCCGCGGCTTGCTCCAGAGAATCTTCCATCTGTTAAGAGGGCAACACTGGTATTGAACTTTTCATTCGATGATATTGCCTCTGTGACATAGAACTGTTCGGGCATTCCATTCGCCCTTGGCCCTTCGTAGCGGAGAATTATACACTCTCCTCCCATGATTTCTCCTTCGAATATTGCTTTAAGGGCATCACTCTGGGAATCGAAGCCCCTTGCAGGGCCAGTGAAATTGAACATACTTTCATCTACAGCAGAGCGTTTGATAATGCCAGTGCCTATATTACCCCTGAGAACTACAATGGCACCGGATTTTGCTATGGGAGCTTCTGTGCTCTTTATCACATCATTGACCTTTAACCCATAATTTTCCAGAAATAATGGTCTTTTTTTGAAAAATCCAGTTTTTTCCAGATTTTCCAGATTTTCGCCAACTGTTTTACCAGTTATAGTCATACAGTCCAGATTCATGTAGTCCTTCAACTCAAGCATTACTTTCTGGACACCTCCTGCAAACCATAAACGATTGGCAGGATATTCTCCTGAGGGACGCACATTGACTATAAAGGGTACCTCGTCATTTATCTCCGATACTCTCTTCAGAGAAAATTTATATCCAAGCTCCTTCATTATGGCAGGCAGGTGAAGCATTGCATTTGTTGAGCCAGCCATGGCAGCATGAACTATTATAGCATTTTCAAAAGCCTCTTCTGTCAGTATTTTATCTGCGGTTAGCTTTTCGTCAACCAGCTCAACAATTCTGCTGCCTGCATTCTGTGCCAGCCTTTTTATCTCAAAGCTTGTTGCAGGACACACTGCTGAAGTTGGAAGAGCCAGTCCCAGAACTTCTGCCAGACTTTGCATTGTGAGTGCAGTACCTAAAAAGGCGCAGGTACCATTGGTAGGGCAGGAATACTCCCTGAGAAAATTGTATTCGTCCTCTTCCATTTCTCCGCGCTTCAGTTTTGCGTATATTGTTCCCACCTGCTCAAGAGTTATTATCCACTGGTCCATCACACCACCGGGAACTAAAATTGTTGGCATTTTTAATCTTGCTGCTGCAATTAAATGTGCAGGTACAGCCTTATCACTGCCTGAAACCAGAACCATACCATCAAAGTGCCCTGCTTCCGCATGAAATTCAACAGCACTGGATATTACTTCCCTGCTCACAAGGGAGTAGTCCATTCCTTTTGTACCCTGGGCTATACCATCACATATATCTGTGCATGAGTACTTCAGTGGAGCACCACCACCCTCATACGCCCCACGCTTCACATATTCTACAAGCTCATTTAAATGCATACTACCTGGATGGGATTCTCCATAAACACTTTCAACAAGTATATTTGGTTTGCCGAGGTCACTTCTGGAATAGCCACATGCAAGCCTCAGTGGGTCTACTTCCGGTCCTATTTCACGCATTTTTTGACTGTGCAACAACTTTATTCCTCCTTTTTAATTAAAACTGCCCTACCAGGGCCGCCATCTCCACCCTTTATTTTGAGAGGCAGAAAAGTAAAAAAGTATTCACCTTCTTCAATACCTGACATATTCAGTGTCTCAATAACAGGTGTACCACTGCCTAAAAGAGTTCTATGCACCTCTCCACTTCCTCCATATTCTTCAATTGATAGATAATCTATACCTACAAGCTTTACTTTCTGCTTTACCAGCAACTCCGCACCATCTTTGGTAAGATAAACATAATCAGTGTGGAACTTTTCATCCTCTAGCAGTCTGGAATTTCCTGTCTTTAGAAGCAGAATTTTATTTTTGAATAAGCTCCGCTTTGGATAAAGCTCTTCCCTGGTTATCTTCTTTTCAATGGATTCCAGGTCCAAAACATAACACTCACCTATGAGCCTTTTAAGAGAGATATGTGAAACATCCATTCCCTCCATGAAAAAATGGAGGGGCGGGTCCATATGAGTTCCTGTGTGAGTCCCCATGTGTAATTCAGATACATTCGCAGCATCTCCTCTGGCTATTCTTGAGTGAGGCAGAACCGCAACAGTTGGGTCACCCGGAAATACCTTCATTCCATCATATACACTTACAGATATGTCTATAATCTCCATCCTATTCACTTCCTATAATACAACAATGACAATTATATCCCCCACATTTGTGTTTGTACGTCCTGTAATCAAGGCATCATGAAGAGCACTGAGAAAGGTATTTGAATCATTCTTACTGAGGTATTCAACCACATCCAACCCCTCTCTATTGCCTCTCTCAACCGTAAAGCCATCTGCAATTCCACCGGCAGCGTCAGCACTCCCGTCTATTCCATCAGTTCCAAGTGAAGCTATCACAATATCCCTTTTCTGAAGGGATAGGGCTGCCCCCAGCACAAGCTCCTGATTTCGCCCGCCCTTACCATTGCCGACTACAGTAACAGTAGTTTCCCCTCCGAGGATAAGGACACATGGCCTTTTTACAGGATTATTGCTTCGCAACACCTCCTTTGCTATCCCGGCAAGCACCTTACCAGCCTCTCTGCCTTCACCCTCAAGCTGTCCAGTAAGAATCAGTGTATTGTATCTGGCTGCCTTTTCCATGGCATTTAGGGCAAGGCTATTGTTGCCTATCAAAACATTCCTTACCAGAGACGAATCCAGTGATTTTGGTGTTTCTTCAATTTGTCCTGTCATACCCTCTTTTATCCTTCTGCATATACTCTCTGGTGCCTTTTCCCAGAGGTCATACTTATCAAAGACATAGCCGGCATCCTGAAATATGATGGGGTCTGGGAGGGTCGGGCCTGAGGCAATAGTTTCCATGGGGTCTCCAACAACGTCTGATATTATCAGAGCGAGAACATGGGCAGGATAGCAGGCTTTTGCAAGCTGCCCGCCTTTAACATCAGAGATATGTTTTCTCACTGAGTTAAATTCATTTATAGTGCAACCCGACTTCAGAAGAAGCTGTGTGACGTCCTGTTTTTCCTTCAGGGTTATTCCTTCTGCTGGTTTGGCAAAAAGAGCAGAACCTCCACCTGAAACAAGTACCACAACGAGGTCCCCCTCTCCGCTGTTTTCTGCTATTTTTAGGGCTACTGAAGCAGCAGCAACACTATACTCATCAGGTATAGGATGTCCTCCTTCAACTATTTCGATTTTTTTGAGACCAGACTTTTTTCCTGTCCCTTCAGGCACAACAATAATCCCCTCTTCAACATCTATCATCTCCTCTACAGCCCTCGCCATGTCAAAACTCGCCTTACCAAAGCCTATAACCCGTATAACTGAAAAATCATTAAAATTCAAATCTGAGGCTTTTTTAAAAAATGCCTTCGTGAGCTCAAAGGGGTCAACGGCACCAATACCCACATTTAGGAGTTCCATGGCCACTTCTCTTGCCTTTCTTATGGTAGGATTGGCAGAGTTATCCAGTACCTCATGGTAGTTCCTTATCCACTGCATCAGGATACTGCCTCCAGAATAAGGTCTACAGTTTCTTCAGGGGTGGCTGTTGTATTTACCACAATAGGCTTTGCAACATCCAGGAGATTTTTAATAAACCTCTTTCTCAACTTCTGCTTTCGTTTATCCCTTACAAGCAGATGCGGATTATAAAAATTGTTCTCAACCATCAGCTTCAGCATTTCTTCTCTGGATACTTCCTCTATCAGATTTTCATCTTTAAAATCCCGCTTGAGAAGTACAAAGGTTGATAGCGATGTTACTGACCGTATCTTTTCCCCTCCCAGAAGGTTTTTGAGATTTACAACAGCCCTGCCCTTTTTGTCAAACCGTGCATCTTCTATAAGCGGTTCGAAGTCCTTCCAGTTCTTCTCTATTCCTCCCCTGATATATACTTCCTTCTCCGAACTCATAATAGTAGCTTCCCTTCCCTGGAACCTCACATAGAACCAGTCATCGCTTATTAGTTTGGACTTCTCCCGCCTGAGTATGCCATAGCTCAGGGTTGTTTTACCTGCACCGCTGGGTCCCACAAGAGCAATACCCTCGCCGCGGTAGTCAAGACATGCACCATGAACCGAATAGAACCTGTGGAGGTCTTCCAGAATGTCTCCTGCAAGTGCAAGTGCAATGGATTTAACATAGCCGTAGTAATTGCAGTTCCATAGAAAGGCTGACCTGGAGATAGGCTCGTATTCTACGCGAAAGTTTTCCCCGCCATCATCAAAAACAAGCAGCCTGCCGTGAGACCTTATTTTTTCACTCAGGTGATAGAAGTTCTCATCGAACGTGTTTACAGTTTCTACTTTATCTGTCATCAGCTTTATGCAGCAGCCATTGATGTCCGCTTTTCTCTCATACCTTATTTTCTTCCCTTTGAGGAGAGACCTCCAGTTGTGGTCAGCCTCCTGCGGAGACACAATATTTATAGGGTAGCTCATTTCTTAGCCTCCATCTTCTTCAGAAGCCTGTCAACTATATCTTTTTCTTCTGATGTCAGATTAAGCAGAGGTGCTTTAACATCATCACCTCCAGCAAGACCCAGCACATTCATTGCATATTTAAGTCCTGCCGGAAAAGTGCCAGTATCCATTATTTTCACAATATTCATGAGAATTTTTTGCAGTCCTGCAGCCCGGTCTATATCACTTTCCCATGTCCTGTAAATCTCCACAGGAAGCTCTGGCACAAGATTTGAAGAACCGAGAATTGCCCCTGAGGCTCCGGTGACCAGAGCTGGCAAAAGGAGATGGTCTGCCCCTATAATACATGAAAAATCTTCTGGTACCAGATTAACGATTTCCGGAAATTTTTTCATGTCACCGCTCGTATCTTTTATTCCTATTATATTATCCAGCTCGGAAAGCCTTTTTACAAGAGGAGGTAAAAATTGGTTTCCTGTAAAAACCGGGATATTATAGAGTATTATGGGCAGCATGGAATGCGAAGATAAATTTGAATAATAGCTGAAAAGCCCTTCTTGGCTTGTTCTGAAGTAGTATGGAGGTGCAACCAGTGCAGCTTCTGCACCCATATCGGCAGAATAGGCAATAATTTCAAGGGCTTCCTCCATTCTCATTGAAGTTGCCCCAGCTATTACTGGCAATGACGTGGTATCCATAACTGTTTTAATCACCTCTTTTCTTTCTTTAATGCTTAAACCAGAGAACTCCCCGGCAGAGCCAAGTGGTACAAGACCTGTCACTTCCTCCTTTTCAAGAAAGGCAATATTTTTCTCAAGCCCCTCCTGGTCAATTTCACCATCTTTAAAAGGTGTTATCATAGGACAGTATATTCCTTTTAACTTCATATTTTACCCTCCTGTACAAAATCAAGCCCGAGTTCATGAAAATCTGGGCAAGGAAACCTACCTCTTTATAGGTAGAAGGAATTGCCTTACCTCACAAATTTTAAAATTGTATTCCTTTCCCATATTTTACCAACTCCACTTTCTTAAAATTAATATCAAATATTTTTCCTGTTTTGTT
>QIGD01000053.1 GCA_003229935.1 Methanobacteriota archaeon
CCACAGCAGTGTTCATTCTCGCCAAGAAGAGTGAAATCAACACCAGCCTTCACAAAAAGCTGGACAACAGTAGCAGGAATGTCTTGTACCTGGGGCGAAAAGCTTGCCATGCAGCCTACGAAATAAACTACCTCAGCCTTGTCCTTCTGGTAGTAATCCTCTGGAGGCTCAGGTATAAAGAAATCAATCCACATGGCCCTCTCGCTGTTAGGGAAGTTAGCTACATTCTTCTCTTTAAGTACAGCATCCTTAGCCAGATGGAATTTTTTAGGGGTTAAGCCCAAATGATACTGAGCCTTTCTCACAGCTATGCCAATATCCTTTGTTTGAATGAAAGAAGGGCATACTTCTACACAGCGGGCGCATAGAAGGCAGTTGTAAATTTGAGTATTAAATTCCTCCTTTTCAGCTTTACTGATCTGGTGGCCAAAGTATACTGGTAGATGTTCAGCATTTAAAACAGATGCCATATGAGAATTTATATAGGCATAGCTCAGATAGGGTTTTTCACTACCCTTTGTGGCTTTATAAACCTGACAATTATCTGTGCATAACTGGCACTTTACACAGGCGTCCATTTCTATAAGCTGTCTTGATGTAAAGTCTACCTCTGCCTTTTTACCTTCATGGGCGTTGTGGTCATAGGGGAAAGCATTCATCAGCATAACAAAGGGCATTACAAATATATGCCAGAGTTTTTTGTTGAAGGGTATGCTGGCAAAGAGCGATGCAATCATTAAAGCTGCGAGGAGCCACATGAACTCATTAAAGCTTGATGCGAAACCTCCTACAATAGGTGAGATTAGTTTTGAGATGCCATATGAAAAGAACCAGTACTGTGCTATACTACCTTTCACACCGTAGGCAATAATTGAAGCGCTCTCGCCGAAGAATCTGAAGATAAACCACCCACCAAGGTTTATAACAGCTATCTTATCAGCACGTGTAGTTGTTATATGGGAAGTTTTGAGCACAAAACGTCTGTAGATAGCTATAGATTCACCTGTGAGCACCATGAGACCAAAAATTTCATTCAAAAGGGCATAAACCATATCTATTCTTTGAAATGCAACTGTTCCCAAGGCGACAGCTTTGAGGTAGTAATAATCAACAAAAGGAGTGTAGAAAAAGAGCACGAGCCCATTTATTTCGTGAAGCTGGGGCACTCGCGTTGCAGCCTTAATTTCGTTCACTGCTATTATACCAACATAGCCAAAGATTATAAGAACCTTCATGAGCCAGCGTAGTTTATCCTGTTTGTAGAGCCTCTTCTGTAGGAAGACTCCAAACAAAACCCTCTTCAGGAGACTAAAAATATTCAGAGAAAAAATATTTTTTAGTGCCCATACAATACTACCTTTAAGGTCGTGTCTTCCTTTGAGCCAGTACATAATATTCAGCAGGACACCTATAACCATCACGGCTGTACTTAACATAAACAGAGCAACATATATAGGAACCATTTTATATCACCCTTCTTTTCATCAACATAGAAATGTCCATTGATAGAGTCTCCCATTCTGGAAACTTTTGAGTTCCCTCTTTATTATATACACTATCTATATACGTGAAAGGTCTTACAGAATGTTCTCTTTTTATGGTAATATTCGATACTATCCCCTCTGTTACTGTTTGAAATTGTCTTTCTGTCTTTAGTATAACAGTATTTACCACCATCTTCACCACAGATTTTACCACGCTTATATATATTAACAGATTAACATATAAACTTTTTTATCAATAGCTCTATCAATTATTCATCAGTAATGTTTATTATATAACTTAAGGGTTCTCAGAGATATTACCACATCCAAATTGCTAGAAGTTATTCTCATACTATAAAATCAGCAAAAACAGCCTTCTTCAATCTGTCATAAACATGTTCAGCAATAGGACTGAGATTTTCCACATCAATGCGATTGTACTCAACAAGGGTTTCAAGAGCTCTTCTGTTCCTATAAACTTCCCACTTCTTCCAAAGTCTTACTGCATCAAAACCGCTCATTCCCTTAATGTCATCCTCTCTTTCAAGTCCCATCTCTTCTTCAATTTTTTTTAGTCCGCCGCTTAGACCTATTCTTCTGGATGTAAAACAAAGGTCAATATGAGGCTTTTCAAAACTCAGGGTAGGGAATTTTTTTATGAGGAAGGGAATATCAAAAGCAGAGCCATAAAATGTTATAATCAGAGAGTACTTCTCAAGCTCTCTCTTCAGGCTCTCTTCCTCAAGATTAATACCCTTTATGAAAGATTTGTATTCTCTCCCATTATAAACTCCCACAACAGTTATGTCATTTCTCTCAGCGCTTAGTCCAGTGGTTTCAATGTCGATAAAGCAGGCATGTTCTCTGAACTCAGAGAAGAGTCGCCAGTGCTCTCGTCCAGGAAGCCGCCTGAAAAAGAAGCTTGAGGCAAGATGACTGAGATTAAAATCTGCCTCTTCTATTTCTCTGTCTAGAATTGACTTCTTTTTTTCAGGAATACCTTTAATCTTCTTACTCTCGAGGAAATCTCTCCAGTCTAAAATACCTTTTTTCCAGAGGTTCCTCTCCCTAACTGTGCCAATTCCATCCAGAAAAATAAAACTTTGGCGTATCATTCATATACCTCAATAATATCTGGACACATGCGAGGTGCCATCTGAAAATTTGAAAGCATTGGTATTAAGTTCAGTCGCATTTAAACATACCTTTATTTTTCTAATCTTATATTTCTATCCCTCTTTATATTTTTCACTTACTACTTTTAACTTTTTCGGCAGGGAATCCAGTCTCTAATGTCTGGCTGTTTAGAACTCATTCTATAATTATAATATCCACAGAGTAATTCCTCAGTTGTTACCTTTTGTACTTCCACTATGAAAATCAGAGCCCTTGCCATAGATATAGATGGTACACTCACTGATAAATTGAGGAGACTAAATTTTACTGCAGGAGAACTTATCAGAAAGCTTGAAGCACGTAATGTCATGGTTATACTTGCCACAGGCAATGCACTCTGTGTGGCAGATACGATCAGTACTTTTCTTGGAACTTCTGGAGCATTAATAGCAGAGAATGGAGGAATAATAAGCTATGGTGATGAAGTGAAATATCTTGCGAGTATAGATGAGATAGAGAAGGCTTATTCCTTTCTGAAAGATAGACTTGCTATAAGGGAGGTTACAAGGAATGAATACAGAAAGACAGAGGTAGCATTATGGAGGGACTATCCTGTAGAAGAGATAAAAAAAATACTCAAAGACTTCAGAGTTGAGGTTGTGGATACAAAATTTGCCATTCATATAAAAAATCCTGATGTGAGTAAGGGCAGGGCACTTGAGATGGTTGCCCGGAGAGCTGGCATATCCATGCAGGAAGTTGCAGCTATTGGTGACAGTTCTAATGATATAGACATGCTTGAGAAGGCTGGGCTTTCCATATCCATAGGTAGCTACCTCAAAGATGTTGCAGATTATACTACAGAAAGAGAATATGGGGATGGTGGGGTTGAGGCACTAAAGATTGTTATGAATCACATCTGAAGAAGCAAAATTTTATAAATTATTGTAATGATTAAATATTAAAAATTAATAAGTTCTTATAATTTTACAGGATGGATTAGAATGGAAGTTCTCCAGCGGACCTATAGGAAGGTGAGCGGTGACCTTATTAAAAAGATAAAAGCCGAACCAGGAGGCGAAGCTATTTCAAGGTGTTATCAGTGTGGAACATGCGCAGCAAGCTGTATTGTACACACCTACAGAAAGGATTTCAATCCAAGGCTAATTATAAGGAAGGCAGTTCTTGGTGTTGAGAATGTACTTGATAGTATAGAACCCTGGTACTGTGCTGTCTGTTATTTATGTAATGAGCGCTGTCCGAGAGATGTAAAGCCTGCTACAATTCTGATGGCAATTAAGAATGTTGCTGCAAAAGAGGGAAAAATACCACCTGCTTTCAAAGTTATAAATGAAAATGTTTTGGAAATAGGACGACTATTTGATATTGATGAATTTACAAACTTTTTAAGAGAAGATCTTGGGTTACCTGCTATAGAGTCTATTGACAGGGAGGAAATAAATAAACTTATTTCAGGTACAAGATTTGAGAAGCTTAAAGAAGGAGGAAAAAGATGAGTGAAGCTTACCTCTACTTTCCAGGATGTAATATTCCATATAGAGAGCGTGGGTATGAAGTCTCTGCTCGGGCTGTTGCAGAGAAACTTGGCATAGAGCTCATGGATAAGCCCTTTACATGCTGTGGGATAAATGTAGAACCTATAGATGAATTTGCTTCCCTTCTTTATTCAGCAAGAAATATAGCTATTGCTGAAGAGGAAGGCATGGACCTTGTTACTCTCTGTAACGGATGTTACAAGACACTGAAGGTTGCCAATGAGAGGCTAAAAAATGATGAGAATTTAAGAAATGAGGTGAATAAAAAGTTAATGATTCTGGGCAGAGAGGTAAAGGGCGATATTGAGGTAAAACACTTTCTTGACATTATTGTTGATAAAATTGATGATGATGTAATTGTAAAGAAGGTTAAGGTCAGGGTAGCACCTCATATAGGATGTCATGCTCAGAGACCAAGTGAGTATGTTGATTTTGGTGCTGATATAAAAATTGACAGAATTTTGGAGCTTGTGGGTTCTACAAGTCTAAAATATAAGGATAAGGATAAATGCTGTGGCGCTCCCCTTCTGGCTCTCAGTGAAGAGATGGGCATGACGATTGCAAACAACAAACTCACAAATATGAAGGAGGCTGGAGCTGAACTCATTGTTACCATGTGTCCATTCTGTCAGGTGAGTCTAGACACACTTCAGGTGAAGATTGAGAGTGACTTTGGAGAGAAGTATGATATTCCCAGCATATATATAACGCAGATTCTGGGTATTGCTCTTGGAATTCCCTATGAGAACCTCGGCATAGAGGAAAATAAAACCAACCCGGAGAAAGTCTTTAAAAAAGACTTATAATAATTATACCTTTCTGAGAATCCCAGTTCTTAATCTATATGGTATATCCTCACTGACATACTCCCACGACTAAAGAGGCTGTCCTGTAATCAAAAATACTACACGAAACAAGCTAAATTTAACCCTCATTGTCTAAAATAAGCAGTCTTTATATTACTGAGACTAATTGTCGGACAGCCTCTAAAGTCGTGGGCCTTCTGCCTAAAATATCATAAATATTTGTTACTAAAGTATAATAGCGGATTTACTCTTGATTCATCTGGATTAGTGCGTTTTTCAATTTGTTTATATAGGGTATATTATCTTTCTCTTCAGTATATATCTTTGAAAGGTGAATGATATGACTGAAGGAAAAATAATGACTATAGTATGTTCCCAAGGGAATTTTAGTAAGGTTTTTGCTGCTCTTGTACTTGCAACAACAGCAAAAGCTATGGATGTTGATGTGTATGTTTATTTTACCTTTGACGCTTAAAAAGGATGTATATGATAGTCTATTCGAGGATGACCCGAAGGCTAATGCTATGAAGGAAAAGGGTGCACCTGATATAAAAGACCTGTTCAATATTGCAGTGGAAACAGGAATACACCTTGTACCCTGCCAGTTACCTATGGATATAAAAGGTATTGAAAAAGAAGATATTGTTGATTTTGTTGAAGAGCCTACAGGTGCCAGTGGTTTTCTTGATAAATCTTTGGATGCTGACCTGAGCTATTTCCTGTGAAGGAGAGGATATTCCCCTCCTAACGCCTCCATTCTGCATAAACTGGGCAGGTGAGGCATTCTTCAGGGGGTTTATATTTATCTTCAATTGCTTTGGGACATTCCGGGTAGCTACCAACACAGTTGGGATAACTTCTTCTTATTTTATCCCAAGCGATTTCAGCTTCAGTTTTTCTTCTTGCAATTTTCTTCTGTTTTTTCCTTGCCATTTTCACACCTGATTTAGAAAAGATGTATTCAGTATATAATAGTTATCATGCTCTCTCATGTTTTGAGACATCAAGAACCTTCCTTACCTGTTCAACCGCTGTGCCTATATAGTTTTCTGGTTTCAGTGCCTCGTCAATTTCCTCTTCATTCATATACTTTTTAATTTCACTGTTCTCCTTAAGCACTTCACTATATTCCCTGTCGGAGTTGTAGGTTTCTACAGCAAGCTTTCTGAGTAATTCATGTGCTTCCTGTCTTCCCATACCCTTCTTTGTCATAGCAATCATAATAGCTTCAGCCATATTCAACCCTTTTGTTAGCTTCAGGTTCTTTTTGATATTCTCCTCTCTTATCACAAGACCTGAGAGTATAGTATTTGCTCTGTTGAGAATTTCGTCTAAGAGTATAAAGCTCTCTGGTATAATCACCCTCTCAGCACTGGAGTTGGTCAGGTCTCTCTCATGCTCAAGGGAGACATTCTCGAGGGCAACAAAGACATTGCTTTTCACCACCCTTGCCAATCCACAGATATTTTCGGCATTTATTGGATTTCTCTTGTGAGGCATGGTGCTTGAACCCACCTGTTTTTCCTCTGCAAAGGGCTCACTGACCTCTGCTATCTCTGTACGCATGAGATTTCTTATCTCTCTTCCTATTTTATCCATGGATGCAGATATAAGAG
Organism: Methanobacteriota archaeon; assembly: GCA_003229935.1. Lineage (GTDB taxonomy): Archaea > Hydrothermarchaeota > Hydrothermarchaeia > Hydrothermarchaeales > BMS3B > BMS3B. Next base: position 6,579 of record QIGD01000053.1, read on the forward strand.
CAAGAATACTGAGAAGCTCTGCATATCTGTCTCTCTGCACCACTTGATTGCTCACCATGGTAGCTCTAATGCCTAAATCTTCCATAACAATTCTTTGAATCTGTATTCCCTTCTCGCCAAAGGTTGCCATTGTTCCCACGGCACCTGACATCTTGCCGGCTATGACTCTTTTCTTAGCATCTTCTATTCTCGAGATATGTCTCCTAACCTCTCTTGCATAGATAGCAAACTTTAAGCCATATGTTATGGGTGTGGCATGCTGTCCGTGAGTTCTTCCAATAGCAACAGTTCTAATATGCTTTTCTGCCAGCTTAAGTAGTATACCTTCAATTTCAAAGAGTTTTTTATTCACAATAGCCAGAGCTTCTTTAAATTGAATGGCATTGGTGGTATCTATAATATCATAGGATGTAGCTCCCAGATGTACATATTTACCTGCCTTGCCGCACTGTTCGCTCAGTGCCTTGACCATTGCCATGAGGTCATGCTTTATCTCTGCCTCAATCTCTTTGACTCTTTCAACTTTAACATGGGCGGTAGTCGCCTGTTTTGAAATCTCTCTGGCAGCTTCGTCTGGTATATTGCCAAGCTTGGCATGGGCTCTTGCCAGAGCAGCTTCAACATCAAGTAGTTTCTGAAGTCTTGACTCTTCCTCAAAAATTCTCTTCATCTCTCTGCTACCATATCTGAATTCAATAGGATGAATAGCCATATTATCACATCTATATGTGAGTATATTAAAGTTACTAAAATTCTGAATTCAGCCTTATTGAATCAGGTTAAGTATTTTAAAATAATTGATGAGATGGAAAGTTGTTGATAATACTCTTATAATTGAGGGAGATTTTTATGCTATGAGTTCAGGGCTGCTTGGTGGCTTTGGTAGTGTGGAGTATATATTTAATCACACTGTTAGGCATAATAAGCTTGAGCAGCCTGTGGTTTATCTCAAAGAAGTTGCAGACCGTTTTTCTATGAATCGCTATTTTGGACTCTTAACCTCTGTACCAATGGAGAGACTCTCGGTTGTTGTAGAGCAGGATGTTACTGTTTTTGCAACTGCAGGAATTAAAAATCATAATGAGAAAATAGGCACTATAAATATAGTTGTTTTGGTTGAGGGGGATATGTCTGATAATACAATTGTGAATGCTGTAATAACTACAACAGAGGCTAAATCAAAAGCTTTACTTAAAAATGGGTTTGATTTTACAGGCACAAGTACGGATGCTGTGATAGTTGCAAAAATGGGAAATGGTAGTTTTTATGAATACTCTGGTCCTGCCAGCAGGCTTGGTAGAAAAATCTGGAGGGCAGTAATTAAGGCTGTAAGTGGGAGTCTGGGAAAGGGTGAGTAGGGGATAATCTGTCAAACTATTTTTATGACAGACATAGCAGAAAACCACAAATTTTGTGAATTCTCTATCCCCTTTTTTGATTTAAATGGTGTATATTACTCATTTCTCATGCAAACATGGGTTTTTACACAACCTGACGTAGCGTAAAATCACACGGCATTTACCATGGGAGTATGTCAGTTTAGTCAATTCTTATAAAAATCCGGTGGGAAGGACTACAGCCATGTAGACCTAATGATATTCAGAAATCAATCCGTATCCTATCAATCTCCAGCGTCCGCCCACACGCCTCGAAATTGCAACCCTGTCTCCCTTCTCAGCACACACAGGTAGTTTGAGCTTGACAGTCGCCTCATCTTCTCTTGCGCTCAGTACAAGGCCAACTGTTGTGGCTGTGCCAATACTTAGCATAAGAGGTTCGTTTGTCTTAATCTTCTCCACCTCAATCTCTTCCTTTGTTCCAACCACACGTTCAAGAAGATGTACCTCCATAGTGAAGCCATTGAGAGTGGGTGGCAGAGTACCCGGCTTTCCCAGGACCTGACCAGAGAGTCCATCTGCTTTTGTCAGACTTGGGTCAAGTTTTGTACCTATTCCTATGAGTCCGCCTGGATGAACTTTCTTAACCTTCTTTGAGCCGACAAATAGAGACATAGCTTCTGTCTCAAGAGACTCCCATTTTACTTTACCTTCTTCTGTAACCTTAACCCCTGGTCTTATTTCAATCTCATCTCCAACATTGACTACGCCTTGAACAATAGAACCTCCAACTACACCGCCAACAATCTCCTCAGGCTTTGCTCCCGGCTTATTTACATCGAAACTCCTTGCAATGTACATTCTTGCTGGCTTTTTTTTATCTCTAGATGGAGTTGGAATAAATTCCTCGACAGCCTTAATTAAAACATCAAGATTTGCCTGATGTTGTGCAGCAATAGGTATAATAATAGCATTCTCAGCAACAGTTCCTTTTACAAAATTCTTGATTTCATTATAATTCTCAACTGCCCTCTCTTTTGTTACAATATCAATCTTATTCTGTACAATGACAATATTTTTTATACCAGTTACATCAAGGGCCATGTGATGCTCCTTTGTCTGGGGCTGGGGACATGGTTCATTTGCAGCAATAACAAGAATTGCTCCATCCATTATAGCAGCGCCACTCAGCATTGTTGCCATAAGAGTTTCGTGACCTGGAGAATCAACAAAGCTCACCTCACGGAGAAGTTTTGTCTTACCTCCACACTTTGGACACTTCTTTTTGGTTGTATAGTAGCTGCACTCCTCACACTTTCTGAAGCTAACATTTGCATATCCCAGTCTTATTGAGATACCACGCTTCAACTCCTCGCTGTGTTCGTCTGTCCACTTCCCTGAAAGGGCATAGGTGAGCGTGGTCTTGCCGTGGTCAACATGACCAACCAATCCAATATTTATTTCTGACTGGGTTATACTGATCCTCTCCTATTCCTGTTTCTTTTTCATGGCAGCTACAAGCTCTTCAAGCTCTTTACTTCCTTTTTTAACTACAACAGCATTTATTTGACTAATTTCCTTCACATAGGTGTTGCTTCTCACTCTTTTTCTTCTTATCAAACCTTTCTCTTTTGGCCTGTAGCCTGGACCACGGCGCAGTAGAATCTTTGGTCTTCTCATTCCTGGTAAATCCTTTCTCATCGGAAAGCCATCTTTATCGCTTCCTCCAGTAAGTTTTACTTCATAACCACTGAGTCCCAGAATGTCACCACTGAGGGTCTCCCCTACCTTTTTGCCAATAATTTTATCCATTTTCTTATCGTCCAGCTCAATTTGATAAGACTTTCCACTATCTGGTTCAGAAAGTACCATTTTTGTCATCACATTCCTCCTTTAAATATTACTCTTTGCCCAGAAGGGCTTACTTTTTCTTTTAATCTTGACAAACTCCTGAAAAACTTCATCTTCATCTTCTCTGAGAAACTCTTTATACTTCTGGTTTATTAGTTTTGCCTCGTTTTCATAAATATCTGTAAAAACTATGTCACCTTCCTTCAGATTCTTACCTACTGTCGCACCTTCTATACTAACAGCAACCTGCATACCTTTTGTTGCCTCACCTATATTCTTATTTCTATCCTGAATGCCTTTTACAACTCCTACTTTTTCATCATTGATATTTATCAACCTTACTTTGGGCTTGAGAGTACCAGCAAGGATATCTACACCAACCACAGCCGGTTTGCTTGCTCTGAAAACATAACCCCTGAGCACTTCAATTTTCGCAGGTTTTGTAAGAATATCAAACTCTCTGATTCTCTGGAGTGCCTTTTCCATCTCTACATAGTCCTTATAATCATCAATTAATCTGTAAATTACATCTCTGAGTATAACCTTGATATTCTTTTCCTGACTTCTTTCTTCTGCATTCTTTAACGTCTTCACATTAAAGCCAAGGACAACACCAAGAAAATGGTCTTCTTCCTTCACAGCCTCTGCTTCAATTATATCCCTTTTTGTGATGTCGCCAACATCAGCATATCTTATGGGGATTTTAGCATCAGTGAATATCTTTACAAGTGCCTCAAGAGAGCCGAGAGTATCAGCTTTAACCACAACACCCTCCTTTTCAGTTTCAACCTTGATACTCTCAATCTCCTTTTCTACCTCTTCCTCAGTCTCCTCAACATTTTCACCTGCCACAACAAGAGGGGAGCCTGCTAGAGCATCCCCCAGATTGGGCGCAGATATCTTTACACCAGCACTTGCATGTACCTCTTTTATATGGTCAAATCTGAACTTGGGGTCTCTTATTTCGTCCAGAGGTTTGGGCTTGAGAAGGGACCTCACTCGTGTTGTTACTATCCCCCTCTTTCCTCCTAGCACAATAGTGTCTCCAACTTTTATCTTTCCTTCATATATTATTACATCTATAGTGGTACCAAGTCCTATTTCTTCTTTAACCTCGAGAATAGTCCCATTTGCAGGCTTTTCAGTGTCTATATCAAGCTTTTTGCCAAGAAATTTCTGGGCAAGACCTGTGAGAAGCATCAAAAGCTCAGGAATACCTTCTCCCGTCTTTCCACTCATAGGTACTATGGCTATCTGCTTCCCGAATTTCTTAATTCTGTCGTAGCGTTCACTCTCAAAACCAAGGTCATAGAGCTGTCCCACAAGATTATAAATCTTATTTTCAAGAATCTGCTGAACCTTCTTGTTCTGCTTTGAAAAGCTGTGGGCAAATGGGTAGTTTTCATAGGTCACCCATTGAGATGTTTTATCTATCTTGTTGGCAGCCAAAAGGAAGGGAGTTTTGTAAGTTTTTAAAATTTCTATGGATTCCAGTGTCTGGGGTTTGAAACCTTCATTAATATCAACCACAAGGATTGCAAAGTCTGACAGGGCACCCCCACGCTTTCTGAGAGTTGTGAAAGCTTCATGTCCGGGTGTGTCTATAAAGAGAAGCCCCGGTATTGTAAGGTCCAGGTTTAGCTGCTTTACCAGACCACCACATATATCTTTTATAGTCTCAAGTGGAATTTCAGTAGCACCGATATGTTGGGTTATGCCACCAGCCTCTTTATTTGCTACACCTGAACCTCTTATTCTATCCAGAAGGGTGGTTTTTCCATGGTCTACATGACCGAGAACAGCTACTATAGGCTGACGTATCATAATACCTCTAAAAAGTTTAGCAAACTATAAAAATTATTCGTAGATAAGAGCAGAAAGTTAAAGGTATATATAAAATCTGCTGCTAATTGATTGGTTAGAAATACCTTTTAAAATAATTATGAGAGACATAGCAGAAAACCAACGACTTTAGTCGTGGGTAGTTCACTGTAGTCTGTATTTTTCCAGCTCTTCTTCAATTATTTTCTTTACTTCAGGTACTGCTCCTTTCATTAAATTATAATTTTCCATAATTGTGTCTCTTAGAGCAGTGTTTAGAAGTGTAATGCCCTCAATGGTGGCTACCTCTGGAGAAACGTTGGAAAAGGGTGATAAGTCAACCACAATAAGAGAAGAGGCGCTATCAACAAGAGCTGGAGTTACTCTGAAGTGAGAGGCAAGAGTTGCACATATTAAAAGGTCAGAATGTGATATAACCTCTTTTCTATCTGAATAATCTATAATTTTACCGTTAGTCTCTTCTGCAGCATAACTGGCAATATCTTTGTCTCTATATGAGATATATATATCTCCATCAAGAGCTCTAGCAAGTCTTATTCCACTGAGACCAGCTCCCAGTAAGACAGCTTTTTTTATATTTCTATTTTCAAGAAGCTCAATAGCCATATTTACAGGAGCATGGCTCCCTTCGATTTCCGTTTCCATTTTAGCTCTCTCATAGGCTTCAAGAGCACCTTCGAAGATTTCTCTCAATTCTTCTGCTTTTCTATATTTATTTGCTCTATTCAGAGAGGACTTTACCAGCCAGGGAAGGTAAGTCTCTCCTAAAACACGTGATTCAATCTTTGATGTAAGGCTGAAGAGATGCTCGGCAGCTTCCCTACCTTTTGTAACAGAGAAGAGCTTTTTAAGTTTTTCATCAGAAAAACCGCTTTTTTCAGAGAAAAAATCAAATAGAATCCTGCCAGCGTCTTTCGAGGTTGAATATATTTCAATTCTTGTGCCACTCTGTAGAAGTACAGCATTTTTTAGAGGTATCTCTCTGTAAAATTCATCCTGAAAAGAAAATTTTAATTTTTCAAAATTCGAATAGCTAGTTTTGAGATGATGGAAAGTTATGGCATATAGCATTTTAATCCCTCAATGATATTATGTCTGAATGAAACGTGAACTACCCACGACTAAAGTCGTGGGCTTCCTGAGTCATAGGTGTATCTTGTGCTAGACCTCGAACAGGCATCAAATCGGTGTATCCCA
>QIGD01000054.1 GCA_003229935.1 Methanobacteriota archaeon
TGTGTTCTTGAACTCTACCAATAACTTCTGCATTTTTCAATGCCTCCTAATCAACATGTTTCCCCTGTCTCTCACGAGACAAGCCCACGACTTCAGTCGTGGGTGATTGACTACCTTTATTCTTCTATTATATGACGAGATAACCATAAAGTTCTGAAGTATCTTTGAAAAACATAAATAATACCAAACAAATATATAATCTTCTAAATATTAGTGTTATGGGAGATTGAAGAATATGGATTTAGCTCAGATATTTGCAGCCGCAGTTCTTATAATATCCTATGCTTTAATTATTTCAGAAAAGATTCACCGTACTGTTGTTGCCCTCGCAGGTGGAATTCTTATAATTGCTCTGGGCCCCAGCGTAGGGCTTATTAACAGAAGTATATATCCAACAGGCTCAAGTTTTGTGGCTGAAGCTGTGGACTGGAATACCATAGGTCTTCTTCTCGGAATGATGATAATTATTGGAATACTTAAGGACACTGGTATATTTGAGTTTATTGCAGTAAAAACTGCTAAGCTTTCAAAGGGCGACCCTATAAAGATTATACTTTTATTTGCAATTATCACAGCTATTGTCTCTGCCTTTCTGGATAATGTTACAACAGTTTTGCTTATGGCTCCTGTAACCATAAGTATAGCAAAAAAACTGGATATGAACCCTGTTCCATTTCTGATATCTGAGATATTTGCCTCGAATATAGGAGGAACAGCCACTCTCATAGGCGATCCGCCAAATATGATAATCAGCAGTGGTGCAGGACTGAGCTTCAATGAATTTATTATACATCTCACCCCCATTATCTTTTTCGTGCTTATATTCTCACTTGTGTTTCTTAAATATGCATTCAGAGAGCAACTATCAAAAAAACCTGAGAATATTAAAGAGATTCTAAATATGAATGAGTGGGATATGATTAAAGACTACAGGCTTCTTAAAAAATCCATTTTTGTCATTTTTATTGTTATCATATTATTTTTTCTTCAATCCTGGTTGCATTTAGAGCCTTCCACAATTGCTCTTCTTGGGGCAGCACTGCTCCTGATTATTACTCACCACCATCCTGATAAGGCGCTTCGTCAGGTGGAGTGGAGTGTTCTTCTATTTTTTGCTGGTATTTTTATAATAGTTAAGGGAGTTGAAGAGGCTGGCCTGATACAGGAAGCTGCAAGTATTGCTGTAAATATGACTCACGGCAATCTTATTGGTGCAATGTTTGTGATACTCTGGACTTCTGCAATAATAAGTGCAATAGTAGATAATATACCCTTCACAGTCGCAATGGTACCGCTGGTTGAAAGTATGAGTTCCAGTCCAGCACTTGCCTCGCAGATTGCACATCTAAATACAAACCCTCTCTGGTGGGCACTCGCCCTTGGTGCATGCCTTGGAGGAAATGGAACACTGATTGGTGCTTCAGCCAATATAGTTGTGTCTGGTATAAGCGAGCGAATGGGACATCCAATATCTTTTAAGGAGTTTTTTAAATACGGTGCTCCTCTCACATTTATATCTATCTTTATATCTGGATTGTTTCTCTATGTGGAGGTCTTTATAATTTAGAAAATTTATGATAAACATCGCAGAAAACCAACTTAGTCGTGGGTAGTTCACCTGTCTAAAAAGAGGGATGTTGAGGGCTGACATACTCCCACGACTAAAGTTCGTGGGGTTCTAAGGTCTCCACATCGTTCTTGGAGTTGCCTCTTTAGGGATATCAGTGTTCCCTTCTGTTACATCTCTGTCTGCAACAGATTGACCTATGCCTTGACGCAATTGAACGCAGCATTTACGTCAGCATGGCCAACGTGGTTCGCTCTCTTCCCACCACTGAAGATGGTGGGCTTTCCCGCTCACGACATCGTAAGTTTCAGAGTTACTCCTTCTTCTTTTGATTCATAAATCCCTGGATGATATCTATTGGTATAGGCAAGACAAAGATTGAAGACTTCTCACTGGCTGCCTCTGTAACAGTCTGAAGAAATCTCAGCTGAAGAGATGCTGGATTTTCACTCATTATTTTTGCGGCCTGACTAAGCTTCTCTGCAGCCTGAAATTCACCTTGTGCTGAGATAATCTTTGCTCTTCTTTCCCTTTCAGCTTCTGCCTGAGCAGCCATGGCACGCTGCATATCCTGTGGTATTTCAACATCCTTGATTTCAACGGCAGTAACCTTTATACCCCATGGGTCTGTCTGGGTATCTATAATCTTTTGAAGCCTTTCATTCAGTTTTTCCCTCTCACTCAGAAGTTCATCAAGCTCTGCTTCACCTACAACACTTCTGAGTGTAGTCTGGGCTATCATACTTGTGGCTGCAAGATAATTCTCCACTTCATTTATTGCCTTGCCAGGGTCTATAGTCCTGAAGTAAATCACAGCATTCACTCTAACCGGCACGTTATCTCGGGTTATGACATCCTGAGATGGCACATCCATTGTTATGGTTCTCAGGTCAAGCTTGAACATTCTATCTACCATTGGTATAATATAGAACATACCAGGACCTTTGACCCCAATATATCTACCCATCCTATAAATAACACCACGTTCATATTCACTTACAACTTTTACTCCTGAAACGACTATAGCAATAACAATAAGCGCAACAGGGATTATAATAGAAATACCACCTAATAATGACATTTACTTTACCTCCTTTACTATCAACGTAAGGTTCTCCATTCCTACTACTTTAACCTTTCTACCTCTTTCAATTTTCTCATTTTCTGTTCTTGCTTCCCAGAGTTCGCCGTGAATAAATACCAACCCTTCAAGAGAGAGTTCTGTCTTTGTTTCCCCTATCAACCCGAGCATACCCTCCTTACCTGTTTCTGGCTTTTTTATCATGGCTGCTGCCGTCTTGGCAATAACAAAAGTGAAAAACAGGGCTGTTATAAGTGTTACAGAGCCTATACTCCAGTAGGATATGCTTATAAATGGCTCCTTACTCACATTTATCAGCATAAGAGAGCCCAGTACCAGTGAAATTACACCTCCAATACTGAGTAAACCAAAGGAATTTATTTTAATCTCAAGCAAAAAGAGAAAAATTCCAAAAAGTATCAAGATTAAACCAGCATAATTTATACTTATAGTCTGAAAACTCCAGAGAGCAATTAAAAGGCAGATAACACCCACAACACCTGGGAAAATTGCACCTGGGCTAGAGAGTTCAAATATTATACCAAAAATTCCTGCAATAAAGAGGAGATAGGCAATATTCGGGTTGGAGATACTGTGAAGGAAATTCTCACTGGTGCTCATGGGTACACGAACAATATTTGCATGTGAAGTTTCAAGGGTAACATTGCCTGACTCAAGCTTTACAGTCTTACCATTAATTTTGTTAAGTAACTCTCCAATATTTCCAGCCACCACATTGATTACTCCGTCTTTCAGAGCTTCCTTCTCAGTTATGGACTTAGACTTAAGTACAAAACTCTCTGCAAGGCTAACATTCCTTCCATTAAGCTGTGCAATAGCACGCATATATGCCGCTGCATCCTGAGTAATTTTATTTTCTACTGTTGTTTCTCCTGTCAGTGACATTCTAACAGGGTGGGCTGCACCGAGGTTGGTGCCGGGACTCATGGCAGCTATCTGAGTTGCTAAAAGAATAAAACTACCTGCTGAAGCTGCCCTTGCACCTCTGGGGTAAACATAACCAACAACAGGCACCCGGGAGGCCAGAACAGTCTTAATTATAGAACGCATACTTTTATCTAGGCCACCTGGTGTGTCTATAACTAAAACAACCGCAGTTGCATTTGCATTCTCTGCCTGATTTATAACTCCTGACACATACTGGGAGACCACCGGGTCTATCATACCGTTAACTTCTCCCACATAAACTTCTGAGCCTGAACATAGTGCAGAACTTATAAGTAATAAGACAGCAATAGTTGTTAACATTAACCATCTCATAGTAATAATAATTATCTGTGAGGGTATAAAAAGCATGGGTAACCTTGAAGCTGTATGGGTCGAAAAATATAGGCCGACAAAGATAAGTGAAATAGTGGGTCAGGATTATGTTGTGGATAGGCTGAAAGGTTATGTTGCCTCTGCTAATCTTCCCAACCTGCTTTTTGCTGGACCCCCTGGAACAGGTAAAACCTCAGCAGCTCTTGCTCTGACAAGAGAATTCTTTGGGTTAAGCTGGAAAAATAACTTTCTTGAGTTAAATGCCAGTGACGAAAGGGGTATCGATATAGTTAGGGGTAAAATCAAGAGCTTTGCAAGGACAAAACCCATTGGTGGGAATTTCAAGATTATATTTCTTGATGAAGCTGATGCTTTAACCAAAGATGCCCAGAATGCCATGAGACGGACTATGGAGATGTACACATATACCTGCAGATTCATTCTGAGTTGTAACTATTCCAGCAAGATAATAGAGCCCATTCAATCCAGATGTGCTCTCTTTAGATTCAGACCTCTTTCAGAGAAAGATGTAACCTTCATGGTCAAGAAAATCGCCCAGCGTGAAGGTCTTGAACTTACCCATGAAGCTCTTGAGGCTATACTTTACAATGTTGAAGGTGACCTGAGAAAAGCCATTAATTTGCTTCAATCTGCTGCGGCCTTTGGTAAGGAGATAGATAAAGACCTAATATTCTCAATAGTTGGGAGAGCAAAGCCAGAAGATGTGAGGGAAATGCTGGAAAAAGCTCTTAATAATGATTATCAAGGTGCAAGAGAATTGCTCAGGGGCCTTGTTATTTCACAGGGTATAAGTGGTGAAGACCTCATAGGTCAGATTCACAGGGAAACTTTCTCCCTTGATATTCCAGAAGAGGTGAAGGTGAACCTGATGGACAAAATTGGTGAATATGACTTTAGAATAAGAGAGGGTGCCAGTGAACTCATCCAGCTTGAAGCACTGGTTGCTCAATTTGTTGGAAAGGGGTGATAGTATAAGGTGTAAAGATTATGAAAAGGAAATTGAAGCTCTAAAACTTAAACTTGGAAGTAAGCACAATAAGGTGTTTATAACTTCCAGAGATAAAATAATAAAAGTCATAGATGAAATAAAGAGTGAGTTTGGGAATATTTTCACAGAAGAAGTAATAAAATGTTATGTATATGAAGAGCTGAGTTTAGGTGAACTGACACCCCTCATTATGGATGATAATCTTGAGGAGATAATGGTTGTTGCCAGAGAACGGCATGTTTTTGTTTATAACAGGCTCAGGGGTATGACGCCCACTCAGATTTTCATTGACGAAGAGAAAATTAGGAAGCTTATAGGAAAGATAGCTAAATATTCTGGAAGAAAGATTAGCAATGCCTCTCCGCTGCTTGATGCCCGTTTGCCAGATGGTTCAAGGGTGAATGCTACACTGCAGGGTGTCTCGCCAAGAGGTTCGACTATCACAATAAGAAAGTTCAGGAGAGAACCATTGACAATAACAGACCTTATAAGATACGGCACTCTGAGTGCATACAGTGCAGCCTTTTTATGGCTGGCAGTAGAGGGAATGCATTCAAGACCTGCTAATATTATTGTTATAGGTGGCACTGCCAGTGGTAAAACTACAACTTTGAATGCTCTTTCAAGCTTTATTCCTGAAGACGAGAGAATAATAAGTATTGAAGATGTGCTCGAAATAAATCTTGCTCATGAACATTGGATTCCTCTGGAAACAAGACCTCCTGACAGCGAGGGCAATGAAATAACAATGGATGACCTTCTGAAAAATGCCCTTAGAATGCGCCCTGATCGGATGATTGTAGGTGAAGTCAGAGCAGAAGAAGCTTTAACTCTTTTTACTGCAATGAATACAGGTCATGATGGGTGTATTGCAACACTGCATGCTAACTCTGCAAGGGAAACTCTCAACAGGCTGAGGTCTCATCCTATGAATGTTCCCGACATAATGATTCCTGCTCTTAATTTAATTGTTTCCCAGAGGAGGCAGGTGGAAAAAGGCAAGGTGGTTAGAAGGGTTTTTGAGATTGTAGAGATTTCGGGTACAGAAGGTAATAATATACTTACAAATACTCTCTTTAAATTTGATATCAAGTCGGAAGAGATAAAGGAGGTTATATTGAGCGGGAGGTATATTGAAGAGCTCAGCACTCTTAACAATATGAGAATAATCGATATTAAAACAGAAATTAGTAGGAGAGAGGCTCTGCTTGAGCTGATGGTTGAGAAGAATCTTAATAGTCGGGATATACACAATATCATTCAACTTTACTATAACAGTCCTGATATGGCCATGAATAATTTGATTCACAGCACCACGGATTCTGGAGTTATAATGGGACGCTCTGGGAATAGAAGGGGCCTTCTGGGGATTTAGACTTGTTCAATGTTATACTGGGATTTCCAGTGTTTGTTGACAAGGCCATTGATTATACCTATTCCAAGCACCCATATCACATTATAACCCCATATCAAAGCAATAACATTCCAGGATATTGCAGACATCAACAAACCCAATCCTGCCATTATCGCAGCTAGAATCTGTGTAATTATAATGGCAAGAAACAGTAATCGTGAAGGGTACGGCTTTTGCCAGAAGAATTTCTCTGTACGTGTGACAAACAACATTAAATGCCCACTGGCAATGAGCTGTAAAAACATTATAGTTTGAATATTATCTAATAAACCTGGAGCTTTATAATGTATCAGTAAAAACAATCCAAATGTCTCTATGAGTGCCAGCATTCCAAGCATACCTGAGCTGGTCAGAACTTTTTTCATTTTCCATCGAACTGGCTTAGAACTTATATATGTATGGTCTGTGGCAATAGCCATAATGGGAATATCATCCATAAGCGCTAATAACACAATCATTTTTGCAGTTAGAGGAAACATATTGAAGATTATCATCGCCAGAACGACAAATACCATAATATCAAGAGTCATTGTAATACGGTAAATCACATAGCTCAACATTCGCTGAAATATGTGTCGTGCTTTCTCAATTGCTTTTACTATTGTGGATAATCCGTGCCCTGTGAGTACCAGTGCCGCAGCAGCTCTTGCAGCATTGGTTGCTCCGGGCACAGCTATTCCTACATCTGCCTGTTTCAGTGCAGGAGCGTCATTTACCCCATCACCTGTCATTGCGACGTAGTGTCCCATCGATTGTAACGCTTTTACTATCTTATATTTATGTTCTGGAAACACCTGTGCAAAACCGTCTGCTTTTTCAATTTTTTGCATGGATGTCTCTGTATCTGAAGAACCGTTAAAAATTTCATCAGCAGATACTATATTAGTTCCTAACCCCAGTTGTGCTGCAATTTGCTTAGCTATTGCAATATGGTCACCTGTGATCATCTTCACTCTGAGTCCGTAATGTTCAGCAGCTGTGATTGTGGCCTTTGAATCTTCACGGGGAGGGTCATACAATGACAATATCCCCATAAATTGCCAGTTATCATCACCTGATTTTTTTGCCACTCCTAAAGTACGATAACCTTTTGAAGCCTGGTTTTCAATAATCTGATTTACTCGTGTAGACTCTTTCTTATCCAGTTTACACATTTCCATTATTACTTGGGGTGCGCCTTTGCTTACTTTAAAACGATTACCAGACACGTCCTGTATAGTGGCCTCCGTTCTTTTTGAAATAGGGTCAAATGGAGTAAATTCCAGTTGTTGATTATCCTGCATTGCATTTTTGTCCTGCAATGCACTTAATACTGCAAGGTCAATAGTATCCCCATTATCGTGATTTGATGCTAATGCCGCTGTAATTAATAGTTCGCTATTATTATGAGCCTTAAATGTAAATATCTCTCCTACCTTTATTTTGTTCTCTGTGAGTGTCCCTGTTTTATCAGAACATAGTACATCTACTCCAGCCATTTCTTCAATAGATTGCAGTTTTGTAACTAGGGCTTTTACCCGGGCTAAATCCATGGCACCCATTGCTAGAGTAACCGATAAAACTGCTGGCATTGCTACCGGTATGGATGCCACTATAAGGACCAGTACAAATGTTAATAACTTGAATAACTCAATACCTCTTAAAAGTTCAACACTTATTAAAATTCCACCAAATACTAAAGCTACAATAATAAGAAAATCCCCAATTCTCATTATAGTTTCCTGAAAATGCGAGGACGCTCCTGCACTTTGCACAAGCTTTGCTGTTTTGCCAAGGTAGGTATTTATGCCGGTAGCGGTAACCAGAGCAGTCATCTCTCCCTGCTTTACGATAGACCCAGAATATGCAACATCTCCCACTTTTTTGGTTACAGGCAAAGATTCTCCTGTCATCGCTGATTGGTCAACACTAAGATATTTTCCCTCGATAAGTTTAATATCTGCAGCGATGACGTCTCCAAGCTTTATGTGAACAATATCTCCAGGTACCAGGTTTGATGCTTCAACTTCCTGCCATTTATTATCACGAAGCACTCTGGCTTCATTAGCAAGCTCTTTTTTCAATGCTTCCATAGCATTGGATGCCTGATGCTCTTCGAAAAAGCCAATCAGTCCATTGATAAGCAACATTGCAAATATTATAACGAAAGTATCAAAATCTTTACTTAAAACTGCCAGAACTGCTGCAATTTCAATCATCCAGGGTATGGGCCCCCAGAAATAACTCAAAAATTTTAATATTAGATTAACTTGCTTTTCTTGCAGAGCATTTGGACCATAAATTTTAATGCGAGTTTCTGCTTCCTGATTAGAAATTCCCTGTATGCCGGTATTAAGTTTTTTGAATAATGTTTTTATATCACTTTTTTCAGCCTCATTGAGGTCCACTATTGGCGCATATAAATCTGGGTCTGGTGTCATACAATTTTTACCTCTTTTTAAGTTTTAATGGTATACAGACTTATTCACAAATATTTAACGATGGATATAGTTATAAATGACTATATATTGAGCTAATTTTAGTATATAAACGAAAAATCACAAATCGGCAGTTGAATAATGGGTTACGATATTGTGAGTGGGAAAGCCCACCATCTTCAGTGGTGGGATGGGAGCGAACCATTAGTTAAGTGCCACTCATCTCTAACTAATGGTTAGCAAAAGATGGAAACATTCAAACACATGCGTATATAATGTGGCGTATCATCTGATATGGTGCC